>CAYSCF010000065.1:0-26331 GCA_964429305.1 uncultured Sandaracinaceae bacterium
GCCATGCACGGCGCCTCGCACTCGCTGACGCCCTCGCGTGTTCCGCAGTGGCCCGAGCGGCACTGCGCATCGCCCGTGCACTCTTCGCCCAGGCCATGCGCGTCGCCGAAGAGAGCCGACGGGATGCACGCGCCGCAGCCACCGGACGCGGCGGAGCAGACCTCGCCCGACGCGCACTGGCCCGCATCGCCGAAGCACGCGGCGAGACAGCGCATCAAGCCGTCGCCGGGGTCGACGCAGTTGCCGCTCGCGCAGGCCGCGTCGTCGGTGCACGCCGTGCCGATACCGAGCGTGCCGCCTGCACCGGGAACGCAGAAGCCCGTGCACGAGCCGCTGTCGACGCAGTGGTAGCCGTCAGCGCAGCCGGCGGCCGGCCGCGTCGGGTCGCACTGCGTCGTGCAGATCATGCCGGCAGACGTGGGCTCGCAGAAGCCGCTCGTGCAGTGCGCCGCGTCGGTGCACGTGTCGCCGACCACGAGGCATCCCTCGTCGGCGACGCCGTTGCAGTCGTTGTCGACGCCATCGCACACCTCGGGCGTCGCGATGCAGAGATCACCCGCCATCTGGAGGACCGAGTCGATCCAATCGAGGTGCGAGTAGAGCGAGTTGTACGCACCCGGCGCGGTTCCGCAGCTCGGCTGGCTCGTCCCGTCAGGGCTGTAGATGAACGATGCGACGCCCCACACCGAGCCGTCGGGCCCGATGCACGGTCCGCCGGAATCACCCTCGCAGAGCGTGGGATCCACGAAGATGATGCCCTGCTGCACCATCCCGACGTGGCCAGTGGTCGTGTACTTCTGACCGCCGTTCATGTTGGTGGGCGTCTGTCCGAAGCCGACGGCCGTCACCGACTGGCCGACGAGCGAATTCGGATTCTCGCGGCTGATCGTGTACGGCGTCTCGGTCGCTGCGGTCGAGAGCACGAGGATGCCGAGATCCTCCGCAGCGCCCGACTCGATGTTCGAGGTGCTGCCCGGGATGATGTGCACGCTGCTGACGCGATACTGATGCGTCGAGCTGCGCAGGTCTTGTCCGACGAAGACGTGGAAGATGCTCGGTGACGCCACTGCCTCCATCGTCGAGTCGACCACGCAGTGACGCGCGGTGAGCACGACGTGCGGCGAAATGAGCTCGCAGGTGCACTCGTAGCCGTCGTTGCGGAGCATCTGGAAGACGGCCGGATGCCCGTTGTCGAGCGTGCCTCCGACGATGTCTTGTTCGCTCGCGCTCGCGTCCGTCTGGGCCATGCACCCGGACAGCGCGGCGAGCGCCATCATCCAAGCAAGCGATCGGCTCATCGTGAACTACCTCCGAGCCGCGCGACGCGCGCGGTAAGACCGAACCACGACCAAGACGGACAACCCTAGCAGCCAAGGGGCGAAGCGGCCTCGATCGCTCGCGCCGAGCGCGACCGTGCAGCCGCTCGCAGGCGTCGGGACCGGCGGATTCGCGACGCAGTAGGCGGTGGTGCCGTCGGTGGAGCGCACGCACTCGAAGCCGGTCGAGCAGGACGCATCGACGCTGCACGTATGCGAGCAGACCATCGCGCCGCCGCGCGGGCTGGCGACGCAGAGCTGCGAAATGCAGCCGTCGTTCGTCGTGCAGCTCGCGCCGAGCAGGCTGTTGATCGGAGCGCAGACGTGGACCGCCCCGGTGTCGAAGCAGTCGAAGCCGTCGGCGCACATGTGATTGTCACCCGTCGACGGGCCACAGAGCTCCGAGCACCAGTCCTCGTGACCGAGACGCGCGCAGAAGAGGCCCGCCTGCGTGTTGCAGTCGTCGTACTGCTGGGCGCGATCGAACTCGCACGTGTCGCCGGCCTGCCCGCGATCGCCCGCGACGCAGTGATCGATACGGCAGTGGTAGCCGTGGCCACAGCCCGCATCGTCGGTGCACGCGGCGCTGCAGTACTGACGGCCGACGTCCGTGAGGCAGTGCATCGATGCACACTCCGCATCGGCCGTGCACGGCTCGCCGAGGCCGCGCGCGGCCGCGAGGATCGCGGCCGGCACGCAGCCGCCGCACTGGCCCGGCTGCGCGACGCACGCTTCACCCGACAAGCACTCGCCCGCGTTGCCGCGGCACGGCGAGAGGCAACGTCGATTGTGATCGCCCGGATCGACGCAGAGGAACGACGCGCACTGGGACGAGCTCGTGCACTGAGCGTCGTTCGGCAGCGAGTGATCGCCGGTGATCGGGACGCAGTAACCGTCGCAGCCGCCGTTGCTGGCGCAGAAGAGCCCGGACTCGCAGCCGAACGTCGGACGACGTGCATCGCACGCCGCCGTGCAGATCTGACCGGCCGGCGTCGCGCGACACATCCCGCCGACGCAGTCCGCGTCGTTGGAGCATCCCTGACCGAGCGCCGAGCAGCCTTCGTCCACGAGGCCGTTGCAGTCGTTGTCGTGACCGTCGCAGACCTCGGGGCCGTCGTTCAGACACTCGCCCGCTTCCATCACCGCACGATCGATGATGTCGAGGTACGCATCGATCGCCTGGTACGCGCCGTAGCCCGAGCCGCACGCGCCCGTGCCGAACGACACGACGCCGCCGACGTGATTGTCGGCCGTGATGAGCGGTCCACCCGAATCGCCTTCGCAGGTGACCGCGCCGACGTAGATGAGATGATCCTGCGTGCTCACGCCGGTCACGCGCCCCTGCACCGTGTACTTGTGGCCCGCGGAGCCGGACGGGATCTGGCCGAAGCCGGTCGCGGTGAACGTCGTACCCGTGAGGCTCGCGGGCGAGGTGCGCATGATCGGGATCGGCGTCACGTCCGCGACGCCGGAGACGAGCACGAGCACACCGACGTCCATGCCGACGAGCGCGCCGCTCAGACCGCCGGCGCCACCCTCCGTCCACACGCCAGGTGTCGTGTAGACGGATTGCACGCGCATGATCTCGCCGCCGCCGCCCGCCGTGTCGCCCACGCCGACCGTGAACGCGCTCGCCGGGCTCGGCGCCGCCGCGCCCGACGCCTGCACGCAGTGCTTGGCCGTGAGCACGACGCGCTCCTGGATCAGCGTGCCACTGCAGAGCGCTCCGTCGGACCGGTAGACCCAGACCACCGCGCGATCACCGCCCGGCGTCCCACCGACGATCGGCGCGGCCGCGCCATCGACGGGCACGTTCGCGCAAGCGCCGAGCGAAAGAGAGAGAAGAAGAAGTGCGTGCGTGTAGGTGGGCTTCAGCATGATTGGATCCCGCAGAGGACGCGGCCGCTGTGCAAGGCGTGGACCGCGCACGCGTGGGTGTTGTGCACGCGGATCGCGAGTGTCCGTCAACCGTCGAACGACAGGCCAGGATCGGCTCGTCACGGATTGCACAGCGCGTGCGTAGCCTCACGAAGTCGCGCACGGACGCTCCATCGACGATGATGCGCCCGTGACGCCGGAGACCTGGGTGAGCGCGATCTCCGCCGCGGTGTTCCTCGCCGTCGGCGTGCTGGCGGCGCTGCGTGCGAAAACCGCACCTCTGGCCCCGCCACTGTCTCGGATGACCGCGTCACTCTTCGCGTACGAGACGTTCGAGGTCCTCAAGCACCTGACCGGCCGCGTCGAGCTGAGCTACCTCGAGTCGGGCGCGGCGGCGCTCGTGGCCCCGACCTGCGTCGCCCTCGTCGTGCAATTCCTCGGGCAGTGGCGGCGACTGCGCCCGCTCATCGTCGTCGGCGCGATCTACTTCTCTCTGATCGCAGCCGTGTGCTTCGCGGCGGTGGTCGTCCCCGCGCTCGCGTGGTTCCCGAACGACGAGCCGTGGGCGCTCGCGATGCTCGCGGGCATCGTCCCGGAGTTCACGATCGTCGGCGTCCTTCTCTTCCGTCACGCTCGGCGGTCTTCGGCGGAGGAGCGGGCGCGCACGCAGCTGCTCGTGCTCGCGCTGACGCTCGGCGTCGGCGGTGTGTCGAGCGATCTGGCATCGATCGCGGGCGCGGCGACACCTCGCATCGCGTCGTTCGGGCTGATCGCGGCAGGTGTGCTGCTCGCACTGCTCGCGCTGCGGTTCTCGTTCCTCGAGAACGTGACCGGCCTGGTGTTCGCGAACGCGCTCGGCATCGCGTGCTTCGTCGTGCTCGCGACCTCGCTCGCGGTCTCGTGGATCGGGCCGAGCTCGCAGCTGCTGCTCGTCGTGATCCTCGCCATTCTCGTCGCGGCGTTCGCGACGCTGCGCCCGATCGTCGGAGCGCTGTCCGAGTCGCGAGCGAGATCCCGCTATCTCGTCACGCTCGGTCGCTTCTCGGCGCAGATGGCCCACGATCTGAAGAACCCGCTCGCGGCGATCCGCGGGGCCGCGCAGTTCCTCGTCGAAGAGAAGGCGCGCGGCGGCTCGATCGACGAGCAGGCGGCGTTCGTCGAGCTGATCCTCGAGCAGTCGGATCGTCTCGCGCGCATCGTGAGCGACTACCAGCGCATCGGGCGCGCGGAGGTCGCGCGCACGCCGACGTCGATCGCCGAGCTCGCCGAAGAGATCGCGAAGGCGCAGCGCGCCGCGACGACGAACGTGGCCATCGTGGTCGCGGTCGCGCCGGACGTAGGCTCACCGAACGTGGATCGCGATCTCTTCGCGGGCGCGCTCGAGAACCTCGCCAAGAACGCCGCGGAAGCGAAGAGCACGCGCGTCGAGATCGGTGCCGCGCGCGTGGGACGTCGCCTGCGCGTCTGGGTCAAGGACGACGGCGCAGGCATGGACGCGCGCGTGCGCGAGCGTGCGTTCGACGAGTTCTACACGACGAAAGCGACGGGCACCGGGCTCGGCCTGGCGTTCGTCGGCCGCGTCGCCGAGGCGCACGGCGGCATCACGCGCATCGAGAGCGACCTCGGGCGCGGGACGAAGGTCGAGATGGAGATCCCGATCCCGTGAGGCGAGCGCTCCTCGCGCTCCTGCTCGTGGTGCCGAGCGTGGCGCACGCGCAGGATGGAACGGGCCCGACGCTGCTCTTCGGCGGCGACGTGATCTTCGACGATCCGATCGACTACGCGCTGCGGCAGATGCATCGCTCGCGCGACGAAGCATCCTCGTACGAAGGGCTGTTCGAGGATCTGCAGCTCGCGGACGCGGATCTCACGATCGTGAACCTCGAGACGCCCGTGGCCGAGCGCGTGCGCTCGCGCGAGGACGGAATCGATCTGCCGGTGTTCGCCGCGCCGCGTGCGTTCCTCGAGGCGCTGGCGCACGCGGGTATCGACGCGGTCACGGTCGCGAACAACCATGCATACGATCAAGGAGTGAGCGGGCTCGCGGCGACGCTCGAGAGCGCGGCGTCCCTCGGCGTGCGCACGATCGGCGCAGGCGTGGATCGCGCGGGCGCATACGAGGCGCGCATGCTCTCGGCCCGTGGGCGGCGCATCGCGATCGTGTCGGCGACGCAGGGCGTGAACCTGTCCGCGCGCAGCGGCGAGCCTTCCGGACCGCGCGTCGCGCTCTTCGACGAGGCGCTGCTCCGCGATGCGATCGCGTCGGCGCGTGCGCGATCGGATCTCACGATCGCAGTGCTGCACTGGACGGACGGCGCGATGGGCGAAGCGCTGCCGACGGGCGAGATGACCTCGTGGTGCACGCGCGCAGCGGAGGCGGGCGCCGATCTCGTCGTGGGGCACGGCCCACACGTGCCGGGACCGCGCGCGACGATCCACACGTCCGATGGGCGCGACGTGGCGGTGCTCTACTCGCTCGGCAACTTGATCGCGGCCATGCGCGCGGAGCACGACGAGCTCGAGCTCGATCGAACGTCGGTACGCGATGCCGTGCTCGCGAGCGTGCACACGCGGACGTCCGGCGCGCGCCTCGTGGTCGCGTCCATCGAGGCGCGATCGTTCTTCATCGCAGCCTCGCGTCGCGACACGTCGCGCTTCGTGCGGCCGCTCGCGATGGACGCGGAGATCGCGCGCGCGGAGGCGGCGGACTGCGGGCACGAGTGTGCGGAGAGGGCGGCGGCGTTCGTCTCGAGGAGGGAGCGGATTGCGTCGCTGTTCGGGGCGAGCGGGAGCGGGAGCGAGAGCGGGAGCACGAGCGGGAGCGAGAGGACCACGACCACGACGAGACCGACGACGCCCTCGCCCGACGGCGAGCTCTTCGATCTCGGCCTCGCGTTCGTGCCGGGCAGCGCGCGCGAGTCCGCGCACGACGAAGCGCGGGTGCGCGCGCTCGCCGATCGTATGCGCGCCGACCACGGTACGACCGTCGAGATCGTCGCTCACCCCGCCCCCGGCGAAAGCCCTTCCCTCGCGGAGCGGCGCGCCCATCACGCCCGCGGGCTCGTGTCGGTGCTCGGTCCTTCCCGCTCGCGATTCACGCTCGTGGCCGGCGCGCCCGAGCCGAGCGCACGCATCGAGGTTCGCCTCGTTCGCGCGGCTACTGGACCGTGATCGCTTCGGAGACCGGCGAGATCTGTCCGAGCTGATCGACCCACGCGACGTGCGCGATCAGCGTTCCGTCCGGTGGCGACGTCCATCCCGGCGGCGCATTGCCGCAGTGTCCTGGCTCCGTGTAGAGCACGACCTCGCGCTGGCCGACGGCGGCGCGCGCCCATGCCGCAGGCGTCGCGTCCGTGTTCCAGGTCACGATCGACGCGATGACGCCGTCCGGCACCGGGAACTCGAGCGTCGCGCGCACTTCGATGCGCTGCTGACCGGCGCGGCCGATGCCCGTCGCCGCGACACGACGGATCTCGCGCACGGCGGGACGCACGGGCACGCCCGGCGCGACACCGGCGCCGATCGTGAGGGTCGTGTCGGCGCCGATTCCGTGCAGCGTCCAGATGCCGCGTGTCTCGTGAACGTCGAACGGATAGCGATAGAGCCCCGGCGCGATCGCGATGGCCGCGATCGGCCACGTCGTGCGACGACCGCGCGTCACGGTGGCGGCCGGCGCGTCAGCCACGGGCAGCGTTCCGCTCGTCATGTCGACGTCCATCGCGACGACGAAGCCGCCGCCCGTACGAGGGAACGTCATGCCGAGCGTCGTGAGCGGATGCGCGGCCCATCGCGGCGCCGCGCACTCCGCGTCCGCGCGCGAGGCGAGCCCCGCGAGCGCGAGCACGGCGAGAAACGGTGCGAAGCGTCGAGCTGCCATGGCGGAAAGCCTCGCCCACGCGGCCCGCGTTAGGCAAGCGAGCGCATACGAAAGCTCGCTCTGACGCGGCGCGCCAGCTAGCTTGCGCAGCGATGTTCGAGCGGTTGGCGCGAATCGGCGACGGGATGATGCGGACGCAGCTGCGCGCCGCGGGCTTCGAGAGCCGATTCGTCTCCACGCGCGCCGGTCGCATGCATGCGCTCGTCGCGAAGGGCGGCGGCGATCTTCCACCGTTCGTACTGCTGCACGGCTTCGCTGCGGCGTCGCACTACTACGGCAACGTGCTCTCGCGCATGCGACCGCTCGTGAGCCAGGTCATCGCGCCCGATCTCCCCGGGCACGGCAAGAGCGAGGGCGATCCGCGGATCATCGACTGGGCGACGCTGGAAGACGGCCTGCTCCACACGCTCGACACGCTCATCGATCGACCCGCGATCGTGTTCGGCAACTCGCTCGGTGGCGCGGCCGCCGTTCGCTACGCCGCGCGACGACCGAACAAGGTGTGCGGCTTGTTCCTCGTCGCGCCGGGCGGAGCGCCGATGGACGACGCGACGTTCCGCCAGTTCCTCTCGCGCTTCGCGCTCGACGATCACGACAAGGCGCTCGACTTCGTCGATCGACTCTTCCAGGACCCGCCGCCGTATCGGCACCTGATCGCGTGGGGCACGCGCGGGCAGTTCTCGCGACCGGTGATGCGCGCGCTCATGCAACGCGGCCTCGCGATCGATCTGCTCTCGCCCGAAGAGCTCGGGAAGCTGTCGATGCCGACGCACGTCGTGTGGGGCGGCGCCGATCGCATCCTCTTGCCGTCGCACCTCGCGTTCTTCCGCGAGAACCTGCCGCCGCAAGCCACGCTCGAGGTCGTCGCCCGCTTCGGCCACACGCCGCACATGGATCACCCGGAGGCGCTGCACACGATGCTCGTCTCCTTCGCACGCGAAGCAGGAAATCCTCGCCCCAGCCCCTCGGGAAGAGCGGGTGGGCTGCATCGCTGAGGAATCAGCGGCTCACTGCACGGGCGCGACGGTGATCCTCAGCGACCCCATGTTCTGAGGAACGTCTCCCGAGGAGCGCAGCTCGAGCGCGAAGTCTCCACCTGCGGCGATCTGCGCGGCGGTCACGTCGGCGACGCCGATGAGCTCGTCGCTCGTGACGTTGTCGTCGTCGTAGACCGAGAAGCGAATCGGGAAATCTTCCGCGTGGTACGCGCCCGGCAGCCAGTGGTCCATCGTCACTTCGTGGCGGTCGGCGGTCACCGGCGTGCGCTCGATCTCGCGCTGCCCCGGGACGCTCGCGACGACGACGTAAGGATCGGGCTCGCTGCCGATCGTGTCCCACGCGGTTCCACCGACCGCCGTGGTCGACACCGTCAGACCGGTGAGATGGATGCGCACCGGACGCGATGCAGCCGGCGCCGTCTGCGGCGTCGCGCCCGTCGTCGTCGTGGTCGTCGCGGTACCAGTCGTCGTGCTCGTCGTCGTCGTCGTGCCGCTCGGGCTCGTCGTCGTCGTCGTCGCGGGCGGCCATACGCGCACGCGCGCGGTCGAAGGCAGCGTCGCATCGGCGCGCGGCGTCACGAGCAAGAGCGTCGGGCATCCGAGCGTGGGCACCGTCGCCGTCTGCGCCTGCTGCGGCGCCGTCAGCTCGAGCACGCGCGTGCCGGTCGGCGTCGCCGCGGTCCCGCCCTGCAGCACCGTGTCGTAGAAGCGCGTGAAGTCGGCCTGACAGACGGCATCGACCACGAGCGCGCCGCCCTCTTCGAGCTGCATCTCGATCGAGTCGGAGCCCTGGATGTGATCGAGCGGGCCGAGCACGTCGAGCCCGCCGGGATACACGGTGAGCCGCTGGTTCACGGACCACACCGCGCCCGCCGTCGTCGGGTACGGGCGCTGCGGGATCTGTCCGCGCTCGAGCGCGCCGACCATGAAGTCCATCTGCTGCGAGTCCATCGAGTACGTGACGGTCATGCCCGTCGCGAATCGATCGTGCAGGCGCTGGCTTCCCTCGTCGGTGACCTGCTGGCGCGCGCGATCGTCGGCCGAGCTGCCCGTCATCGAGAGCAAGCCTCCGAGCACGCCCGAGAGCGCGCCCGTCGCGTGCGCTTGCACGAGCCCGCGCGGCTCGACGTGTGCCACGAGAGCGTGCGCCGGATCGTCGGTGAGCGGGCGCATCCAGATCGTGACGACGCGCAGCGTGTGGTCGTAGCCGATCTCCATGCGCGCGGTGAACGCCGCCGTCGCGTCGAAGCGCAGGTACTGCTGCACGCGGAAGCCCATCGACTCGCGATCGACCCACGTCCAGCCGGTGCCGCCGAGCGAGAGATCGAGCACGCCGTCGTGCGAGCGCGAGGTGCAGTCGCGGATCCACCATCGACCGACCGTCGGATCGAGCCCCGACTCGACGCCGCTGTGGCCACCCTCGCCGGGCAGCCCGATGAAGGTGCCGCGCAGCTGATCGCAGATCCGCGGCGCGACCACGTCCGCCATCATCGTCTGGATGTCGTCGCCCGCCGCTGGCGTGGTCGACGAGGACGAGGAGGAGGAAGAAGAAGAATCGCCGCCGCTGGTGGTGCTGCCGTCGGCCGCGTGGTCCTGCACGTACACGGGCGAAGGCGCGCAGCCTTCCGCCGCGGCCCCCGCGACAAGACCGCACAATACGAGAGCCGCCCCGTTCGTTCGCGCACGCATGGAAAGCCTCATACCCCAGACCGCTCTACGCGCGAAGTGGGACGAGTTCTTCCCTTTCGTCGTGAGATCAGACGATGTGGCCGCAGCGGTTGCCGAGGCAGCTGTTGCCCTCATCTGCACAGCAGTCGCTGTCGGACGCACAGGCTTCGCCCTCGTGCGAGCAGCTCACGGTGTCGGGCGGCACACACATCGGGCCGGAGCCGGTGTCGCGACAGAAGCCGCTGCAGCACTCGCCGCTCGTCGAGCAGTGCAGGCCATCCATGTGACAGGCCTCCTGCGTCCAGAACGCCGCCATGTTCTGGTCCGCGACGTTCTGTTGCGGCAGCCAGTACGGCGCGAAGCTCGGATCGATCCCGCCCGTCGGCGTCGAGTCGATCGCCGCGACCCAGAGCTGACGACGCGACGTGCCCGCCGTGCCGACCTGCGCGTTGCCGTAGTCGCGCGTCGAGAAGAACGCGAGCCAGAAGTAGCCGCCTTCGTCGAAGGGCGAGAACGTCGGATAGTAAGAGTCCGTCGCGCCGCCGTTCAGGTTGTCGAGCGAGTAGGACGTGGCGCCGTCGCGGCTGACCATCTCGACGCGCGCGGGCTGGCGGTTCGCCGGCGCGCCCGGATCGAGGAACGAGCGGCTGTGCACCCCGTGCTGGAACGCGATGAGCCCGGAATCGGGAGACCACGATGGGCGCGCGATCACGGCCGGCGTTCCCGCCGAGAGAATGACGTGCGGTGTGCCGAACGTGTCGCCGGCCATCACGTCGATGATCCCGAGATCCCCGTGCGTGAAGTCGATCGCCCAACCGGCTGCGCCGTTGTCGGTCTGCACGAACGCGATCTGGGTTCCGTCGGGCGACCACTCCGGCTGCGAGGTCGACGTCGTCGGCAGCGACGTCGGGATCGTCGCGCCGGAGTTTCCGTCGACGAGGAAGAGGCGGTTCGCGCTGCTCGCGATCAGCCGCGAGTTGTCCGGGCTGAAGCTCGCGGTGAGAAAGCTGACGACACCCGGCGGCACCACCATCGCTGGCGGATCGGCAGTCGTGTCGGCCGTGAGATCGAAGATCGCGCTCGTGTCCGATGCATCCCAGAGCTCGCCCGCCATGCGGCGACCATCACGGCTGATCGCGTGGCACGCGACGCACTGGTTGGCGCTGTTGGTCGGCTGACGCGGCGGGTTCGGCATGAAGCTGATGAGCCCCGTGCCGTCGCCGTTGATGCGCTGGATGCGGCCTTGGCCGAGATCCCAGTAGTAGATCGCGCCGCGGATCGTCGCGTTCGCGAAGCGAACCGTCACGCCGTGACCCGTGATCACCGTGTTGGTCGATGCCTCCCAGCGATCGACCGACACCGTCACGTCGACCTCGGTCGCGGACTCGGCGAGCGCGCGCCACGCCTCGGGCGTCGGCAGCCAGTGGAAGCCGAACGAGCCGCCGCTGTGGACCACGTACGCGCGCACGGTCACGCCCGGCGCATCGAGACGCACCTGATAGAGGTCGCCCGCGACGCCGCCCGACCACTGCACGTTCGCCGGATAGACGTTCTGCGGGAACACGGCGTGATCGAGCGGATAGAGGAGCGCCGCCGCGCGCGCCGCGTCGTCAACGGGCGTGACGCCGGTGAAGTGCGTCGCCGCATCGGCCGGCGCGCCGGTGTCGATGATGTTGCGCGCGATCGCGACGTGCACCATCGCGGTCGCGGTCTGTCCCGACGCGCTCACCGTGATCGTCGAGGTCCCGCCGACGATGCCGCCCGCGGTGTAGAGGCCCGTCGTGCGATCGATCGCACCGATCACGGGCGCATCGGCGCTCCACACGCCGGTCGTGACCGCCATCGAGCTTCCGTCGTCGTAGTCGGCGAGCACGGTGAAGGCCTGCGTCGGCATCGCGCCGTCGACGGCCGTGAGCATCGTGACGCCCGCCGGCTCGACGTGGATCCCCGTGACGTTGCGGACGTGCGCGTCGCGCGGGCCGCCGCCGTCCATGTTGCCGCCCGGTCCCGCGTCGCCCGGCAGCCGACAGCTGTTGTCGATGCACATCATCGGCGCGGTGCAATCGCTCGAGGTCGTGCAGCGCGACGTGTGGACGGCAGAAGACGGATCGCAAGCGGCGATCGAGGCGAGCATGCTGACCAAGACGGCGAGGCGACGCATCGGGCCATGGTACCTCCCCGAGCGGCCTCCATGCGCGCCCCTCGTGGGCGGGATAGGCTGGGCGCGTGACCTCGCTCGTACCCCTGCGCGGCAAGCCTGCCCGCGCTCCGTCGCGCTTTCTGCCTACGACGCGGCAGGAGATGGAGGCGCGCGGCTGGGATCGTCTCGATGTGTTGCTGGTCAACGGCGATGCGTACGTCGATCACCCCGCGTTCGGCGCGGCGCTGATCGGTCGCTTCCTCGAGGCGCGCGGCTATCGCGTCGGCATCATCAGCCAGCCGCGATGGGATCGCCCCGACGACGTGCTCGCGATGGGCGCACCGCGGCTCTTCGTCGGCATCACCGCGGGCAACCTCGACTCGATGCTCAACAAGCTGACCGCGCAGAAGAAGGTGCGGTCCGACGATCAGTACTCGCCGGGCGGGCGCACCGAGTCACGGCCCAACCGCGCGACGATCGTCTACGCGAACCTGATCCGCGGCGCGATGCCGGGCACTCCGATCGTGATCGGCGGCATCGAAGCATCGCTTCGGCGCATCGCGCACTTCGACTACTGGAGCGAGTCGGTCCGCCGATCGATCCTGCTCGATGCGAAAGCGGATCTCTTGATCTTCGGCATGGGCGAGCGGCCCGTGTGGGAGGTCGCCGACCAGCTCGCGAGCGGCAAGCGCATCGACGAGATTCGCGACATTCGCGGGACCGCGTTCGCGCTCCGCAAGGGTCATTGGGAGTCGATCGAGAAGAGCCAGTTCGTCCGCGACGGCAAGGTGCTCTGGCTGCCTTCGTTCGAAGAAGTGAGCGCGCCGACCGACGCGGGCCGCGAGGCGTTCCGCGAGATGTCGCGCGCGTTCCAGCACGAGACCAACCCGGGCAACGGTCGTGCGCTCTTGCAGCCGCACGGACACGAAGCGGTGTTCTTCCATCCGCCCGCACAGCCGCTCGACACCGCGCTGATGGACGAGCTCTACGATCTGCCCTTCGCGCGCCTGCCGCATCCTTCGTACACCTAGCGCATCCCGGCGTACGAGACCGTGAAGCACTCGATCGTCACGATGCGCGGCTGCTTCGGCGGCTGCACGTTCTGCTCGATCACCGAGCACGAGGGCCGCGTCATCCAGTGGCGCTCGAGCGAGAGCGTTCTGAAAGAAGTGCGCGCGCTGCGTCGCATGGACGGCTTCCACGGCGTCATCAGCGACGTGGGCGGGCCGACCGCGAACATGTACGCGATGAAGTGCAAGGACGAGAAGATCGAGAACGCGTGCCGCCGCCTCTCGTGCGTGCACCCGGGCGTCTGCGAGAACCTCGTCACCGATCACGCGCCGCTGATCGATCTCCTGAAGAAGGTCCGCAAAGAGCCCGGCGTGAAGAAGGCCTTCATCGCGAGCGGCGTCCGCTACGACCTCGCCGAGCTCTCCCCCGAGTTCGTGAAGGAGCTCGCGACACACCACACCGGTGGTCAGTTGTCCGTCGCGCCCGAGCACGTCGACGAGCACACGCTGATGATGATGAAGAAGCCCGGCAAGGAGAGCTACGAGCGCTTCGCCGAGCAGTTCGCCTGCGCGAGCCAGGACGCCGGCAAAGAGCAGCACCTCGTGCCCTATTACATCTCGGGACATCCGGGCACGACGGATGCGGCGATGATCGATCTCGCCGTGTACCTGAAGAAGCGCGGCATCCGCCCGCGCCAGGTGCAGGACTTCATTCCCACGCCGATGTCGATGGCGACCGCGATGTACTACACGGGCTTCGATCCGTTCACGCGCGCGCCCGTCTACACGGCGCGCACGATGAAGGGCAAGCGCATGCAGAAGGCGCTCTTGCAGTACTGGGATCCGGCGCAGCACGATCTCGCGCGCGAAGCGCTCATCGCGAACAAGCGCGGCGATCTCATCGGCAGCGGCGAGAGCGCGCTGGTTCCACCGGCGACGGGCAAAGGATCGCTCTCGGTGCACGCGCGCGGCAAGCGACCGGTGCCGAGCGGCCGCTTCGGCAAGCGCGGCGGCGGGATCGATCGCGGGCGCTGATCTCCTCGGCCGTTCTTCGTTCGAGTGTCAGCGCGCGTCGCTCGTGGCCGGGGATCGGCCTGGCAACGGTCACATGCCCCTGGCAGACTCGGGGCCCGATGACGCTCGGGCTCGGCCGTCCTAGGCGATATGGCCTCAGTCTCGCCCTCGCCGCGACGGTCTTGGTTGCCGGTTGTGGCTTTGCCGACCGGCATCCCATCCTCGCTGCAGACGGCCTGCACGCCGCGCACGATCAATTCGTCGTCGAGTACGCGTCGGCGGAGCGACGGTACGTGGCCGGCAATCGCTGGGACCTCGACAACTTCCTGGGTAGCCTCTCCGCCACGAAGAGCGCTCCCGAGTATCGTGCGCAACTGTCGATCGACTCCGACGGCGACGGCCGCGCGGAGGTGCGAACATCGGAAGACCTGTACGACGCTCGCTTGGTCGATCGTGTGTCCGGTTCGACGATGTGGATCCGCAGCGTCCCCATCGCTTCATCGCTGCGTGATCGTGATCTCGCCGTGATGGCCGATTCGTACGCAGCCGCGGTCTCCGGCGGCTCGTACTACGCGGTCGACTTCGGGGCGGTCGCGGGCGATCGACGCTTCGCGACTCGGGTGCTGCGCACCGCTGCGTGCGAGTGGGACGGCATCGAGGCACACGCGATCGAGTTCACCGTGAGCGACGTGGATCGCGCACAGCTCGGCGACACGAGCCCGGAACTGCAGGTCACGGTGGTCCTCGCCCACGCGCCATCCTCGTGGCTGACGCCCGGCCATGCATTGCCGTCGATCTTGGTGGCCGGCCTCGCGGTGTCGCCCGACGACGTTGCGAACGCAGATCCCGCGTTCGCGGCGCTCTTGGGGCGCGTGCGCATTCGCGGCGCCGGACACGAGCCGCGCCCAGCCGGCACGACATCGTGTCCGTTTCCCTGAGCGCGGTGTGCGGATCGAATCTCAAGCCGCGCGGCGGCTTCGCGTGGTCTCCAGCACCAGCTCTTCGAACTCGTCGACATGCTCTTCGGGAACGCGAGGAGCCTCTCGATCGAGAAGCAGCACCGCCTGTGGGAACCGCCTGCGCTCGATGAGCGCCGACCACGCCGACTGGAGCAGTGTCATGTACTCGTGGGAGTCCGGGCTCGTCAGACGGAGTGCCTCGTCGCGGAACGTATCTGCCATCACGTCCTGGCCAGCCGCTTCGAGAACGAGCGCGCACATGCGCGCACGATCCGCCGCCGGCAGTCGCGTGGCGAGCACCATCGCGTGGTCCGCGAGAAGCCGACGCAGGTCCTCGTCCCCGCGACCGAGGTCGAGCCACGCGCCGAAATAGGCCTGGTGGAACACCAGAGCTGCCGTGTCGAGAAGGAGGGCTCGATTCGTCGCGGCGGGGTGTTGCGCGCGTGTCTCGAGCCACGCGGGCAAGCTCATGCAGTAGGCGGCCTCCGTCAGGAGACGCCGGCGCGCGAGCGCGACCCGGCGCGCCTGCCGCGTCACCTTCTGCGCTTCGCGCTCGTTGCGCATGAACTCGAGGATGTCCTCGGCGAGGTGTCGACGCTCGTGTGCGTCGAGGCCCTCGTCGCGCTCGATCTCGGCGAGCTGTCGGTCGACATCGGGAACGGGAAAGCCGTGCCCGCCGATGATCGCCATCGACAGCGCGACCGCTTCGCGAAGCGCGTCTTCCGACACTTCGGCGACGAGGAGCCGCTTGTAGCGACTGACGAGTTGGGATCGCGAGGTCTTCACCGTGATGTCCCTCTAGTGGTGGTCGGCCTTCTTCGACGGCTTGCGTGAGATGTTCGTCGCTCGATTTTCGAGCTCTCGCCGCTGCTTGGCGCGTCCTGCACGGAGCAGCTCGCGTGCTTCTTTGCGGAGCGCTTTCTCGCGTGTGTCCTTCTCCTGGGCAGACAGGTCGTGGTCGTCGTCCTCGCCACCGAGGGTGCTCCGAGGCATCGACGAACTATAGCAGCGGCGCCGTGGCGAGGGCGGAACCGGGTCAGCGGGCTCTCCCGCACTCCCCCCTTCCCGCCCTCCCTCGCTGTTCGGATATCAGGCCGCGCCGGCGTGGACCACGTCGCGCTCCTGCCCGACGTCTTCGCGCCAGAGCTCTTGATCGCTCGTCCGCTTCCACACGACGAGGCCGTCTCCGAACGGGCCGCCCGCGCGCACGAGGCGGCCGCCGAGGTCGACCTGCGCGAGCAAGGTGTCCAGGCTGCAGTCGGTGACGCAGACGACGATCGCATCGAACGGTGCGATGCACTCGAGGCCGTCGGCGAGAGGTCCCGGGACGCAGAACACGTTGCCGTAGCCGAGCTCCGCGACGAGCGCCTCGGCGGCGCGCGTGCGTTCGAGATCTTCTTCGAGCGAGTAGACGATCCCCGCGATCTCGGCGGCGAGCGTCGCGACGTAGCTCGAGCCGACGACGAGCACGCGCGCGCTCTCGGTGAGGCGCGCCGCCTCGAGCGTGCGCGCCGCCGCGTGGGCCCGCGGCATCCAGCGACCGCCGCCGATCGCGAGCGCCACGTCGTCGTGCACGCGGCAGGCGAGCGAGCGAGGCACGAAGGGCTCGCGCGGCACGACGCCGAGCGCGCTCAGCACGCGCTCGTCCTCGACGCCGCGCGCCACCACTTGGTGGAGCAACATCGAGCCGCGCTCGCGTGTGATCGTCTTGTCCATCCCCAGCCTCCGCCGGGGACGGTCCGCAACGAGCGTGCCTCCTCGAAGCGCCGTCTTTCGGTGGGAGGCCCGCCTCGCCCGCGTCACGCCTGTGGCGCACGAGCGCGAGCATCGGACGCGCCACTCCGCTACGCTGCCCCCTTCGCGACGGGCCACGCGGACGATGACGACGACCAACAGGAAGCCGAAGGACAAGGACGGTCACTGGGACTTCTATTTCTTCGTCGTCGACGGCAAGCCGTGCTCGACGATGCTGGACCTCTCGCTCGTGAGCCGCGCGCCCGATCCCGAGCGGCAGTGGCTCGTCAGCATCCGGCTCCCGCTCGCCGAGCCGCGCGCCGATGGTCTGGCGAGCAATCCGGAGGCGACGGCGCTCGGCACGCTGGAGGACGGTCTGGTGCGCTCGCTCGATGCGCATTGCGGCGGGCTCTTCGTCGGGCGCATGACGTGGAACGGCGTGCGCGACCTCTTCTTCTACGTGAAGCGCGTCGAGCCGCTCGAGCAAGCGCTGGCCGCGGGCCTCGCGGGTAGCCCACCGCGTCGCGTGATGACGCGCAAGCAGAAGGACGCCGAGTGGCGGCACTACCTCGACGTGCTCTATCCGGGCCCGCTCGAGTGGCAGTGGATCAAGGACCGGCGGATCGTGGAGCAGCTCGCCGAGGCCGGCGACGACAGCGCGATCGCGCGACCGATCGATCACCACGCACGCTTCGCAGCGCGGGCAGCGGCCGAGGCGTGGGCGAGCGCGGTACGCGAGATGGGCTTCGAAGTCGCGATCGAGCGGCTCGAGGCCGGTGACGAGGCGTGGAGCGCGCACGCCGTGCGCGAAGATCCGAGCGAGCTCTCGCACGTGCACGATCTCGTCGAGAGCCTCTACGGTCTCGCGGAGGAGCACGGCGGCACCTACGACGGCTGGGGCTGCGCCGTCGTCCGCGGTCACGACGTCTAGCCGCGGGGTGTTACCATCGTGCCTCGGAGCGGCGCTTTCACGGGCCGCTCGCGAAGGGGACTTTCATGCTTACGCGACTCGCTTCCGCGCTCTTCGGGCTCGCTCTCGTGGGCTGTAGCTGCACGACGGACACCTCGATCATCGATCGCGGCGTCGGTCAGGCCTGCGAAGACAGCGGTCAGTGCCGCACGAACCTGCGCTGCGTGCACGACCTCTGCGAGCCGTCGATGGCGGTGACCGAGGGCCACTCGTGTCAGCTGACGGGCGAGTGCACGACGGGGCTCTTCTGCGGGCCGACGCGCACGTGCGAGACCGCGGGCCAGGGCGCGCTCGGCGCGGACTGCGCGGGCGACGGCGACTGCGTCGCGGGCCTGGTCTGCGTGACGGAAGGATTCAGCGGTCGATGCCGCATGGCGGGCACGCACGATCTCGGCGGCGCGTGCACGATGCAGGCGGACTGTCTGGCAGGCCTCGCATGCACGATGGCTCCGTCCGGGACGACCTGCGCGAGCCCGCCCGCGCGCGGCACGCCCGGCGACGGCGGCGGCCTCGACGGCGGTGTCGGCGCCGCGCCGCCTCCCGTGCTCGGCGTGTGGAACGGCGTGACGTGCGAGATGGACGACGGCCCGGCCACCGCCTACTTCGAGGTGCCGCGGCACACGACGGCCGATCACGATTTCTTCCGTCTGCCCTTCCCGAGCGACGTCCGACGCACCACGAGCGGTCTCGATCTCTCCGGCTTCCCGACCCCCGCGACCGCGCTCTCGATCGATCTGCTCGGTCGCTACGTCTCGGCATCGCAGACCGATCTCGATGGCTTCGCGACGAACCTCGTCTCGTACTTCCGCTTCTCGCGGCCCTACGACGGCGCGACGGTCGATGGGCACTTCCAGATCGTCGACATCACGCCGAGCTCTCCGAGCTATGGCCAGATGTTCGGCTCGATCGGCTGGCTGACGACGTTCGGCAAGGTCACCAACTACATCTGCAACGACTGGTTCGGCATCCGCTCGGGCCACGGCGCGCCGCTGCGACCGGCGACCACGTACGCCGTCATCCTCACGACGGGCATCGCCGACTCGAGCGGCAACATGTTCCAGCGCGACGACGACTTCGCCGCGATGCTCTCGAGCACGGCGCCGACCGATTCCGCGCTCATGCACGCGTGGGACGCGCACGCGCCGCTGCGCGCGTATCTGACGGCTCGCGCGATCGATCCGACGACCGTGCTGAACGCCGCCGTGTTCACGACGCAGAGCGCCGATCGCTTGCCGCCGCTGCTGCGCGCGGCCGAGCACAGCGCGCCGCTGCCGGTGCTGAGCGATGCGACCGTGTGCAACGGCACCGCCGTCTCGCCGTGCGACGACGGAACCGAGCTGCGTCGCTGCGGCACGCCCGATCCCGCGTTCACCGAGATCCACGGTCATCTCTCGCTGCCGATCTTCCAGCGCGGGACCGCGCCTTACGAAGAGCCGACCGACGGCGGCGACATCGCGCTCGATGCGAGTGGCAATCCGATGGTCGTGCGCACCGAGCAGGTTTGCGTGTCGATCACCGTGCCGACCGCGGCTGCAGGGGCCGGCGGCTATCCGGTGCTCGTCGCCGCGCACGGCACCGGCGGCAGCTTCACCGATCACATCCGCGGCGGCATCGCGCACGCGCTCGCGACGGCCACGGTGCCGGGCGTCACGATCGGAATCGATCTTCCCGAGCACGGCAGCCGGCGCGGCACGAGCACGCGCTCGCCCGATCATCTCGTCTACAACTTCACCAACCCGCACGCGGCGCGCGACGTCTTCCTGCAGGGCGCAGCCGATCTCGCGGGCACGATCCGCTTCGCGCACGACGCGAGCATCACGAACGGCGGCGCCGCCGTGCCGATCGACGGGACGCGCATCGTGCTGTTCGGCCACAGCCAGGGCGCGCAGCACGCGGCGTTGATCGCCGGCGACGAGCCATCGCTCGCGGGCGTCGTGCTGAGCGAAGCGGGCGGCGATCTGACGCAGTCGCTGCTCAACAAGACGCAGCCCTTCGACATCGCGCATCTCGTCCCGTTCGCGCTGCTCGATGCGAACCTCGACGGCACCTTGAAGCTCGGCGACTTCAACCCGGCGCTCACGGTGTTCCAGATGTTCTTCGAGCGCGTGGATGCGACGAACCTCGCGCGTCGGCTCGCGGCCGAGCCACGGATGGGCGCGCCCGGGCTGAGCGTGTTCGCGACCTACGGCCTCGGCGACTCGTACACGCCCGAGCCGACGCTGCAGGCGTTCGCCGGCGCGGGACAGTTCCCGTTCGTGCGCCCGATCCTGACGCCGCACTTCATGCCGACCGCGGTCGACGCGCCGCTGATGGGGAACATCACGGGCGGTCCGCGCACGTTCACGTTCGGCATGCGGCAGTACACGCCGCCGCCCGGCGTCGACGGACACTTCGTCGCGCTGCAATCGACGCAGGGCGTGGCCGACGTGCAGGCGTTCGTCGAAGCGATCTTCGCCGGTCAAGTCCCACCGATCGGTCAGTGAGCCGTCGCGGGCTCGCGCGCGCGGCGCGGGAACGCGTAGCTCGCGATCGCGAAGAGCACGATGCCGACGAGGCCGAGGCCCGACTCGACGAAGAGCATCGCCTCCGGTCCCCAGCGCGTCTCGGCCCACGCGAGCACGAGACCGACGTACCAGATGGGCGTGTTCGAGAGCGACGCGAAGCCGTTGTACTTCGTGGCGGCGTGCCCTTCGTGGCCGATCGCGTCGAACACGAGCGCCGAGAACGCCGCGTAGCTCAGACCCGTCACGAACGCGTACGCGATCGCGTAGCCGACGTACGTGGAACGGACCATCGGCGAGAGCGCCATCGCGGCCGTCACGGCGGCCATCAGCGCTCCGAAGAGCGCGTACGCCGTGCGCGCATCGAGGCGCTGACAAATCGCGCCGCCCGCGAGGCAGCCGACCATCGACACACCGCCGGTGAGAAAGCCCTGCGTGAGCGCGACCTCGTGCTCGCCCGCGCCCCATCGGGCGGCGACCTCGGACTGCGCGAGAACGCTGCCCGCCGCGCCGGTCGCCACCGGCAGAAAGCAGAGGAACGCACCGAGCGCGCCTTCGCGGCTCGTGACGGCGCGCCAGACGTCACGCGCCACGTCGCGGGTCGCCGCGAGCACGCTGCCGGTGCTCGGCGTGCGCGGCACGTTCGGCACGACGAGCAGGGGGAGGGCGCACGCGAGCGTGAGCACGCCGAGGATCGTCCCTGCCATCCACGGCGCGGGCAGCGTGTTCAAGAGCACGAGCCCGAGACCGCCGCCGACGCCCGAGCCGCCGAGGTTGCCCGCTTGGTACCAGCCGCTCACCGTCCCGCGCTCGGCCGCGGGCGTGGCCGCCGCGATCATTCCCTCCACGGCGAAGCCGAGAAACGTCGCAGCGATGCTCGTGACGAGCACGATCGCCGTCATCGCGCCGAGCGTGCTCGGGCCGAGCGGCAACGTCGCCATCGCGAACATCCCGAGCGCGCAGAGCACGCACGAGATCAGATACCAACGCGTGCGGCTCAACGTCATGTCGCCGATGGGCGACCACAGGAACTTCCACACGTTCGGGAACAACGACACGGCGACCAGCGCGGCGCCGTCCTCCACTTCGAGGCCGACGCGCGTGGCGAGGAACGCGAGCGTGACGGTCGCGAAGCCCGAGGTCGCGCCGAACGGAACGATCAGGATCGTGTAGGCGAGCGGATGCGGCGGCTTTCGCGTTCCAGCTTCGTCGGCGTGAGCGCTCGGCATCGCGCGACCGTGCCCCGGACCAGGAGCCATTGGAAAGCGCTGTTTCGCGCCGGTTCCGCCGTCGCCTCGCGCGCCCGGATCTCCGGTACCATGGACACATGACGCGCACGTCGTTTGCCCGCGGTCTCGCTTGCCTCGCTTTCCTCGCCACGCCGCTCTCGTCCGCAGGAACGGCGAGCGCGCAGGCGACGTGCGTCGACGGAACCGGCATGGCGTGCCTCGACGTCATCGCCGCCGCCCACGCGGATGGCGTCGTGAACGACATCTTCACGACGAGCGACGGGCTCTACGCGCCGCAGCTGCACTTCGCGCACTACGTGAGAGGCGTGAACGGCTGCATCGGCCAGACGTACGACCCCACCATTCTCGGCGGATACACGTGCGGAGCGATCGGCAGCAACCCGCCCGGCGGAAACGACCCAGCGTTCCAGGCGAACTCGCTCGATTGGTACTGGACGCAGGTCGTGCGCACGCATCCCGACGGAAGCCAGGTCGCAGACGGCGAGCCGGGCAACTACGAGCCGGTGCGCGGGCGCATCTACGATCTCGGCGGCGAAGCGAACCGCGTCGTGGTGTTCCCGATCACCGATCACCCGCCGCTGCCCTGCGAGGCGTTCGAGTACTCCGTGTGGCTCTCGAACAATCCCGACGCCACGACCGCCGCGCCCACGACGGCGCCCGACCCGAATCAATGGAACGCAGCGCTCCTCATCCGCGCGTTCACCGAAGGCTGGACACGCAATGCGCGCGCGACGGGCGCGGCCGAGGCGGGCCGCGCCGATCTCGGCACGTGGCTCGAGGATCACAGCGCGGGCGATGCGATCGCCGACGCGCTCGTCACGGTGTGGTCGCTGCCGTGCGGCCTCTCGTTCCGCTACGTCTCCATCCTCGGTGGCAACAACGGCAACCCGGGGCCGGAGTGCGTCTATCACTCGAGCGAGGACGAGCTCGATGCGATCGCCGGCCTGAACGAGGACAACACGTCGATCTGTCTCGATGGCGACGGTGATCATCACCGCGACATCCACTGCGGCGGCGACGACTGTGACGACACGAACCCCGCGATCCATCCCGGCGCGTTCCAGCCCTGCGATGCGACGACGAGCTTCAACTGCCTGCCGCTCGCGCCCTGCCCGACGGGCAGCGCGTGCGATCCGTCGAGCGGGATCTGTCGCGACGGCTGCTTCGAGGGCTCGTGCCCGCCCGGGCAGTCGTGCAACACGGGCGGCTTCTGCGAGGAGGCCGCGTGCGCTGCGCTGACGACGCCGTGTCCCGACGGAACGGTCTGTCGCGGCGGCACGTGCGTGGATCCGTGCGCGGGCGTGCACTGCCCCGGCCGTCTCGCGTGCGTCTCCGGTCAGTGCATCGATCTCTGCCTCGGTGTCGTGTGCCCCGCGATGCAGCTCTGCGTCGCCGATCAGCCGGGCGCGATGACGCTCTGCGGGCCGGCGTGCACGTGCGCTGCGCTCGGCCCGACGTTCTGCGGCACCGGCACTGCGTGCGACACGCGCTCGGGCTCGGCGACCGCTGGGCGCTGCGTGGAGAGCGGATGCGAGACGCAGACGTGCGCGGCCGGTCAGGTCTGCAGCGCCGGCACCTGCGTCGATGCATGCGCGGGCGTCGTCTGTCCGCTCGGACAGAACTGCGCGATGGGCGTGTGCGGCGTGGATCCGTGCGCCAGCGTGACGTGCACCGGCAGCGGCCAGGTCTGTCGCGCGGGAACGTGCGTCGATGCGTGCATGGGCGTGTCGTGCGCGACGGGCCAGCGCTGTCGCAACGGCGCGTGCGAGGCAGATCCTTGCGCGGGCGTCGACTGTGGAACGACAGCGCACTGCGTGGAGGGCACGTGCGTCGCGATCCCGGTCGATGCGGGTCATGCGACGCCGATGGACTCGGGCGTGAGAGACTCGGGCGTGCACGGCGGCCCGCCGAGCAACGCCGGTTGCGGCTGCCGCGTCGGCTCTCCCGCATCGAGCGCGGGCCTGTGGGCGCTCGGCGTGCTCGCGCTCGTGATCGCTTCGCGCCGCCGCCGCGCCTGATCTCGACCGGAGTGCCCGGCGTGCCGGGCCGACACAATTACGTCGAGAGCGCTCCGCTCGGGATACTCTCCCGCGCGTGATCGGACGACTCACGGGAACGCTCGCCGAGCGCGCGATCGACGGATCGATCGTGCTCGACGTGAACGGCGTCGGCTACGAGCTCTTCGTGCCGCTCGGAACGCTGGGCAAGCTCGGATCCGGCGTCACGACGCTGCACGTGCACACGCACGTGCGCGAGGATGCGCTCGTGCTGTACGGGTTCGCGACGTCGGAGGATCGCGCGGCGTTCCGCACGCTGCTCGGCGTGTCGTCGATCGGACCGAAGCTCGCGCTGGCGGTGCTCTCGCATCTCTCGGCGCGTGAGCTCGCGGGCGCGATCGCGCGCGAGGATCGCACCGCGTTCCAGGGCATCCCTGGCGTCGGAAAGAAGATCGTCGAGCGGCTCGCGCTTGAGCTGAAGGACAAGCTCGGGAGCCTCACGGGCGGCAGCCTCTCGGCGTCGAGCGCGGGCTCGGTGCCGGCGCCGATCGCGACACCGCGCTTCACCGGACCGCTCGCGAGCGTCGCGGGCGTGCTCGTGTCGATGGGCTTCCGGCCGTCCGAGGCCGAGCGCGCCGTCACGGCGATCGCGCCCCACGCCGACGGCAAGGACACCGGCGCGCTGATTCGTGAAGCGCTCGCTGCGTTGGGCTGAGATCGATGGCCAAGAAGAAGACCGCTCGCCCCGAGAACCTGCTCGATCCGGCTCCCGCCGCCGAGAGCAACGAAGAGTCGCGCATCGAGCAGTCGCTGCGTCCGAGCCGCTTCGACGACTTCGTCGGGCAGACGCGCATCAAAGAGAACCTCATCGTGTTCGTCGATGCCGCCAAGCGGCGCGGCGGCGCGCTCGATCACGTGCTGCTCTTCGGCCCGCCCGGTCTCGGCAAGACGACGCTCGCCTTCATCCTCGCCGAAGAGCTCGGCGTCACGCTGCACCTCGCACACGGGCCGGCGATCGAGCACAAGGGCCAGCTCGCGGCGCTGCTCACCAAGCTCGGCGAGCGCGACGTGCTCTTCATCGACGAGATCCATCGCCTCTCGGCCGTCGTGGAAGAGAATCTCTACACGGCGATGGAGGACTTCCGCATCGACATCGTGCACGGCGACGGGCCGATGGCGAGCACGCTCCAGATCCCGATCGCGCCCTTCACCCTCGTCGGCGCGACCACGCGGACCGGCCTGCTCACCGGCCCGCTGCTCTCGCGCTTCGGCATCGAGGCGCGGCTCGACTACTACGAAGCGGACGAGCTCGCGAAGATCGTACGCCGGAGCGCCGGCATCCTCGACGTGCAGATCGACGACGACGCCGCGCTCGAGCTCGCGCGACGTGCACGCGGCACACCGCGCATCGCGAACCGCCTGCTGCGACGCGCGCGCGACTTCGCCGAGATCCTCGGCAACGGCAAGCTCGATGCGAAGGCCGCCGACGACGCGCTGCGCCGCCTCGAGGTCGATCACGCCGGCCTCGACGAGATGAACCGCCGCTTCTTGCGCGTGATCATCGACGTGTACGACGGCGGGCCGGTCGGCATCGAAGCGCTCGCCGCGACGCTGAGCGAGCCGCGCGACACGCTCGAGGACGTGATCGAGCCATACCTGCTGCAGAACGGGTTCCTCGCGCGGACGCAGAAGGGCCGCGTCGCGACCGAGCGCGCCTTCGTGCACCTCGGCAAGAAGCGGCGTGCGGGCCAGGGCTCGTTGTTTTAGGCCGCGAGAGGGAGCATGCTTTCCGGATGCTGCGCCGGCTCGCGCTGACGTTCTCCGTGCTCGGACTGCTCGCGTGCGAGGGCCGCATCGGCTCGAGCGACCGCAGCGGCTTCGATGCCGCCGTCATCACTCCGGACATGGACGGCGGGACGTTGCCCGGTCGGGACGCGGCCGTGATTCCCGGCACCGATGCGTGGAACGCGCCGACGCACGACGCGTGGACCGCGCCTCCACCCGATGCGTGGAACGCACCCGATGCCTGGGTGATGCCCGATCCGACGTGCACCACCGGAACGCCGCTCGCCCTACCGATCGCGGGGTGTATGCCCACGCCGATGCCGAGCAGCGGCGATCCGCATCAGGACTGCGTGAACCGCATCAACCAGTTCCGCTGCGAGTGCCAGCACCTGCCGCCGCTCATGCGCTGGACGGCCGGCGAGGCCTGCGCCGACATGATGGCCGCGTACGACGGTGCGCGCCCCGGCATGTTCCACGCGGGCTTCATCGCCGGCATCTGCAACGGCGGGAACGGCGAGAACGAGTGCCCGGGCTGGCCCTCGGTGAGCGCAGAAGTGACGAGCTGCCTGCAGCAGATGTGGGACGAAGGCCCCGGCGACTTCTACGGCCCGCCCGAGCACGGCCACTACATCAACATGTCGAGCACGAGCTTCACGAGGGTCGCGTGCGGCTTCGCCACCGGCATGGACGGCCAGTACGCCGTGCAGAATTTCCAGTAGTTTGCCGCGGACGGGAGCGGGCGTAGCCCGCGGACGGTAGGGGCCGGAGCGGCGAGCCGACGCAATTTCCGAGAGCACTCAGGTTCCCGCCCAGCTCGTCCGATGACGGAGACGAGCACCCCGTGACCTCCGTACTCGTCATCGACGACAGCCCCTCGGCGCGGCGCGCGACCACGATGTTGCTCGCCGGCTCGTCGCTCTTCCATCGCGTGCTGGAAGCGCCCGATGGACTAGCGGGCCTACGCATCGCGGTCGCAGAGAAGCCCGATCTCGTCGTGTGCGATCTCGAGATGCCGCTCTGCGACGGCGCGCGCTTCCTCGCGCTCAAGGAGTCGCGCCCCGAGCTCGCGAACGTGCCGGTGTTGATGGTCACGGGCGAGACCGATCCCGAGCGCAAGGCGACGCTCTTCGCCGCGGGCGCCGCCGACTACGTCACCAAGCCCTTCCATCCGCGCGAGCTGCTCGCGCGCGTGCAGGTGCATCTGCGCGTGAAGCTGCTGCGAGAAGAGCTGCTC
>CAYSCF010000066.1:0-26255 GCA_964429305.1 uncultured Sandaracinaceae bacterium
CGCTCCGCTGGAAGCCGCCTCGGAGATTTGAACTCCGGACCTACGGTTTACGAAACCGTTGCTCTACCCCTGAGCTAAGGCGGCGGGGTCGAAAAGGGTGCGTGAAGTAGCCGACGTGGTGCGGTCGGTCAAGCGTCACGGCGACGTGGTGGTCGTCTCGCCGCTGGAAGGCGTCGCGGGCGTCGGGCCGACGTGCACCGGCTCGACGTCGTCCGGATGGAAGTCGGGCGCCGAGACCTCGCCGCTCTGGCCCACGTCGAAGCGACCGTAGATGTACGCGTGGCCGCCCCAAAAGCGGCGATCGCCCCCCGTCGGGCCCCAGGCGTTGTCGAGATCGAGGATCCACTCGAAGCCCGCGCCGAGCGGGAAGTCGAGCGCGTCGTCGGTGCGGATCGAGAGCGCGATCGCGGTCTGACCGAGATCGGGGTTGCCGCGCACGCCGGCCGCGCTCGGCAGCGCCCAGCCGAGGAACGAGGCGCCGACGTCGACGATGTTGCCGAGGCGCAGCGCCGCGCCGACCTCCAGCGTCATCATCATCTCGACGTTGCCGCGCGCGATCGTCGCTTCGCCCGGCGCATACGTGGCGACGTTCCCGAGCACCGCGCCGCCGTAGTCGCCGTGCGTCGGCAAGAAGATCGGGATCGCAGCCGTCGCGTTCACCAGCAGCCACTCGCTCGCCCAGCGATAGGTCGCGGCCGGCCAGATCGTGAACGACTGATCGGCCCACGCCGCGGGATTGCGGAAGCTCGTGTGCCACGCGGCCTGTCGCGTGAAGAAACCGCGCGTCTGGCCCGCGGTCATGTTCAACGGATCGGTGGAGGTCGGCAGGGCGATGCCGCCGCCGATGAGCAAGCGATGCTCGCGGCCGATGTCGACGTTCGCGAAGCCCTCGAGCTCGATGTTGCCGAGCTCGCCCTGGTCGTCGTTCGTGTTCGTCGTACCGAAGACCGGGATGTTCGTCGTCACCCACGTGTGCGTGAAGGCGACCGGCACCGAGAGCGCCACGACGAACGTGCGGAAGTCCGCCATCACCGAGAAGTTGCTCGCCCACGCCGTGCCGCCGGTGTCGACGGAGCCGCCGCCGGCCGCATCGGTGTGGTTACCGGTGAAGAGATAGTTGTCCCAGCGCGGCGTGATGCGCGCGAAGCCCGTGGGCATCTCGTGCGCACCGAAGCCGAGGTCTTGGGCCGATGCGATGGAGGGGACGCTCGCGAGCGCGAGCATGGTCCCCATGACCAACCGAGTGATCAGAGCTGATCGCACTGACGCCACGTGCTGCCCTTGTCGCTGTGATCGAAGCAGGAAGTCCCACACGGGCAGGTGAACGACGACGAGTCACACCGGATCTGGCAGGAGTGCGTCAGGACGATGCCCGAATTCGCCTGGCACGTGAAACCGGCGGCACACACGTGCGCGGTCGGATCTGCGGGATCACACGCCACGCCCATCTCCCCTTCGATCGCCAGACAGCCTCCGTCGACCGTCGTCGCAGCATCGTGACCGCCGTCCGTTCCGCCGTCGTGGACATCCGCGTCGACGTTGGCATCGACGGAGACGTTCGCGTCGACGCCGGTATCCGGGCTCACGTTCGCGTCCACACCCGTGTCGTCCGCGCGGAACGCGTCGAGCGGCGCATCCTCGGCGTGGATGTTCGCATCCTGCGGCCCGACGTCGCGGAAGACGTCCTCGTTGCCGATGATGGCGTCTCGCGGAGCGACGAACGCGTCCGTTCCCGCGTCGTCGCTTGTCGTGGTCCCACCACTGCAGCCGCCGACGATCCCCAGAGACAGAACGACCGCAATACCCCAACAGTATTTCATGGCCGATTTGTACCGCGATCCCCGCTCAAGCGCCTTCGTTCTCGTCGTCGCTGCGGCGAATGCCGAGTGCCTTCATTTTTTTGTACAGGTGGCTCCGCTCGAGGCCGAGGTCGGAGGCCGTGCGCGTCATGTGACCTTGGTTGTGCTCGAGCGAGCGCAGCACGAGATCGCGCTCGGCCTCGCGGACCATCGTCTCGAGCGGCGTCGCCGGTCGGTAGTAGCCGCCCGTCGGCGCGCCGCCGGAGATCGGCAGCTGCGCGCGCACGTCGGCTTCGGTGATCTCGTCCTCGAGCGTGAGGATGACGACGCGCTCCACGAGGTTGCGTAGCTCGCGCACGTTGCCCGGATAGTCGTAGCGAGAGAGCGCCGCGAGCGCGCCGTCGGTGAACGACTTGCCGCGGCGATCGTTGGCGACGCACGCCGCACGGAGGAAATGCGCGGCGAGCAGCGGCACGTCCTCGATGCGATCGCGCAGCGACGGCACGCGCAGCGGGACGACGTTCAGGCGATCGAAGAGATCGGCGCGGAAGCGTCCTTCTTCGATCTCCTTGCGCAGCGGCTTGTTGGTCGCGGCGACCACGCGCACGTCGACGTCGATGAGATCGCCGCCACCGACGCGCTCGAGCTCGCCCTCTTGCAGCACGCGCAGGAGCTTGGCCTGCATCGGCGAGGGCATGTCGCCGACTTCGTCGAGGAAGAGCGTGCCCTTGTTCGCGCGCTCGAACTTGCCGCGACGCTGCTTGGTCGCACCCGTGAACGAGCCGGCCTCGTGGCCGAAGAGCTCGCTCTCGATGAGCTCCGACGGAACGGCCGCGCAGTTGAGCTTCTCGAACGGGCCCTTGTGGCGCTTGCTGCCGCGATGGATGGCGCGGGCGACGAGCTCCTTGCCGGTGCCGCGCTCGCCCGTGATCAGCACGGTCGCGACGGCGGATGCGGCGAGCTCGATCTGCTCCTTGAGCTTGCGCATCGCGGCGCTGTCGCCGAGCAGCCCCGAGTCGCCGCCGGATCGCTCGCGCAGCGCCTTGTTCTCTTTCTCGAGCTTCGTGAACTCGAGCGCGCGATCGAGCGAGAGCAGCAAGCGCTCGGTGCCGATCGGCTTCTCGAGAAAGTCGTGCGCGCCGAGGCGGGTCGCTTCCATCGCCGTCTCGATCGAGCCCTGCCCGCTCATCACGATGACCGGCGCTTCGATCGCCTGCTCGCGCAGGTTCTTCAGCAGCGTGAGCCCGTCGCCGCCCGGCATGTTCACGTCGACGAGATATCCGTCGTACGCCTTGCTCCGCGCCTTCTCGAGCGCGATCGCGGCGCTGCCCGCCACGTCCACGTCGAAGTCCTCGACGCGCAGCGCGCGAGACAAGGTGGCGAGGATGTTTTTCTCGTCGTCGACGATGAGGATCGAGCCACGCGTCATGCGACGCAGACTAACACTCGCTCGGCGTGGCACGATCGCGCGATGTCGAGCGAGGAACGCCGCGTGCACACGCGCGAGACGTTCGGCCGTGCGCCGGTCGCGGTCGCGCTCACCGATCGGATCTTCGACCGCTGCACGTTCCGCGACTCCTGGATCACTCCGCCGAAGGAGGGCTTCGTGCGCGCGGAGCGGCTCGAGTTCTCGTCCTGCAGCGTGACCGCCCAACACGGCTTCACGCGCGTCGAGTGCCACGGGATCCTCGTGCGCGGGATGGCGAAGAAGAGCGCGCGTGCTCGCGAACGACTTCCTCTTCGATCGCGTGACGCTCGAGGGCGACTTTCCGAACGAGATCTGTCTCTTCTGGACGAGCGTCTCGCCGGACGATCCGTGGCGAGCACGCGCCGAGCAATTCTATGCGTCGTCGAGCTCGTTCGCGCTCGACGTGCGTCGTGCGCGCTTCGTATCGCTCGCGCTTCGCGGCGTGCCGGGCCACCTCGTGCTCCGCGACCCCGAGACGAGCGCGCTCGTGCATCGCTCGGCGCTGGAGGCCGATCCGAGCTGGTGCGTGACGAGTGGGGACAGCCGGCGTCGAGCGAGCTCGAGCTGTTCTTGCAGGCCGAGCCGAAGTGGGAGAGCTGCGTGCTCGTGGCAGGGACGCTCGGCAAGCGAGCGGCGCAGCAACGTGCCGAGCTCGACGATCTCAAGCGCCGCGGCTTCGCCGAGTAGCCTGAGCGCGCGCGTAGCGAGCCGGTGGGCGGCCGACGACGGCGGCGAACTCGCGAGCGAAGTGGGCTTGGTCCGCGTAGCCGAGCACGAGCGCGAGCGCGGCGTGATCGATCTCGCCGCCGCGCTCGAGCTGCGCCGATGCTTCGAGCAATCGAAAGCGACGCAGCAGCTGCTTGGGCGTGAAGCCCGTGTGCTCGCGCAAGCGGCGCTCGAGCGTGCGCAGGCCGACGCCGACGCGTTTCGCGAGCGCCTCGGCGCGACCGATCGAGGGCTCGCTCTGGGCGAGCTCGACCCAGCGCTCGATCTCGGCGGCGTCGGAATGGAGCGTGGGCTCTTCGGCGAGCCAGTAGCGATCGAGCGCGCTGACCATCTCGGCATCGCTCGCCCCACCGAAACCGAGCGCGCGCAGAGGCTCGACGTCGCCGCGGAACGCGTCGGCGAAGCGCGTGCGCTCGGTCGCCATCGTGTGGACGGGCACGCGCACGAAGCCGCGCAGCCCCGTCGAGCGGAAGGTGGTGCCGAACACCGCGCTCTTGCCCTCGAGCGTCTTGTCGAATCGATGGCTCGACGAGAGACCGACGCCGTCGGTGTGCTCTTCGATCGTCGCGTTCGCGGTCGGAAGCGGGACCACCGACTGCGTGTACGGCGCGGCGAGGTCCCATCGGATGAGCCAGTAGTGACGTATCCATGGCGCGAGCTGCTCGGCCGGCGGCAGGCGCACCACACGCATCACGCGCGCCATCGCGCTCGGATCGAGGATCGCGCCGCGCGGCTCCAGGCTTTTGTCGCGTTCTTCCAAGACGAGGCTCGGGGCGGCGCGCTAAGGCCCGCTCATGGCGAGCTACCACGGAAGTTGTCACTGCGGCGCGGTGCAGTTCGACGTCGACGGCGTCGAGCTCGACGGCGCGGCCACCTGTAACTGCTCGATCTGCGGCCGCACCGGCGCGATCATGCTCTTCGTTCCCGAGGAGAAGCTGAAGAACGTCGTCGGCAGAGAGACGATGACGGACTACCAGTTCGCCAAGAAGAACACGCACCACGCGTTCTGCAAGACTTGCGGCTGCCGGCCGTTGGCGTGGGGCAAAGGTGCCGACGGCGCTGCCTACGCAATGGTGAACGCTCGCTGCTTCGAGGGCGTGGATCCTCACACCATCGAGGTCGGCAAGAAGTACGACGGCAGAGCGCTCTAGTATTCTTCGAGGCGTGAAATATCGCGCCGTCCTCGTCACGAGCGTGCTCGCCGTCGCGTGCACCACGAACCCGCCGGCCCCCGATGCGTCGTCCGACGTGGACGCGGGCACCGATGCGAGCGCGATCCCCGACACCGGGCCGCGCCCCGATGCGTGGCCGATGCCGAACTTCGACACGTCGACGACGTGGAACGCGACCCCGCTCGATTGTCCTGCCGGGCCGGCGCGTCGCGTGCCGCGCAATCTCGGCAGCCAGCGACTCTTCGCGCTCGGCATCCTCCACTACAACGTCCAGTACGTCGCGGGCGGGCTCACCGGCGCGTTGCTCGGCGGACGTCAGCCCTTCCCCGACTGGGGCGACGATCGCGTGCAGGACTCGATCGTCACCGAGTCACTCGTGCCGGTGCTCGCGCTGCTCGACGCGCATCCGACGTGGACGTTCTCGATCGAGATGCAGGGCTACTTCGCCGAGATCCTGCTCGCGCGTCATCGCGACGTCGCCCAGCACCTCTCCGATCTCGTGCGTGCTGGCCAGGTCGAGCTCGTGTCGTTCCACTATTCCGATCAGCTCTTCCTCGCGTACCCGCGCGGGCACATGGACCGCAGTCACGATCTGAACACGCGCGTGCTCGGCGATGCGTGCCTCGCGGTGTCGGGCCCCGTCTTCACGCAAGAGGGCCAGTTCGGCGAAGGCATGGCCGATCTTCTCGGCACGAGCGGTGATGCGTCGCTGATGCTGCCGAAGAACCTCTTCTCGCACCTGCACGGCGACGTCGCAGTCGCGCCCTTCTATTCGACGCACGGTGTGCCCGTGGTGATCGCGGGGCGAGGCGTGACCGATGCCGCGAGCGGGTTCACGTCGTCGTGGTGGTACATGGACGACGCCGAGCTGCTCGCGACGAACCACGTCAATCCGTACACGCCGCCGGACTTCCACGTCGTTCCTTCCGCCGTGGCGGCGTACGAATCGCAGCTCATGGCGCTCGAAGCGTCCGGCTACGTCATCGCGGGCGTGGGCGACTGGATCGCGACGCTGCAGGGCGCGGGCGTCGCGCCCGTCGATCTGCCGCCGATGGTGGACGGCACGTGGCAGCCCGACGACACGGAGAACCTCGCGCGTTGGATGGGCAACACCGGGGCGTTCGCCGCGACCGAGCGAGACAACCGGATCGTGACGACGAACAGCGACGCGGGTCGCACGGCGCTCGCCGCCGAGACGGCGCTGCATGCCGCGGTGACGGCGGGGCATGCGATGCCGGACGCCGATCTGCAGCGCGCGTGGCGCGACCTCTTCCTCGGCGAGGTCAGCGATGCGACGGGATGGAACCCGGCGAACACCGAGGTCTACTACGGCTGGTTCCACGGCGATGCGGCACGTACGCGCGCGCGCGGTGTCGCGATCGCCGCGGCGGCATCGCTCGGCATCGCACCACCCTTCTACGTCGACACGCAGGCCGGGACGGTGAGCGCGACGGCGACGGTGCCCGCGCTCGAGGACGATCCGTCGCCGCCGTTCACGATCGAGGTGGGCGCCGGTCGTGCGGCGACGTCGAGCTGGCAGCGCGTCGTCGGCGAGACCGATCACCACGTGCTGACGATCGCCATCCCGCCAGCGGGCGGCATGGCGCAGATCACCATCCCGTGGACGCTCGATCACGTCCGGTACACACCGGCGCTGCTCGACGGCGCGAGCGTCGATCTGCCGCTCTCGGGCTTCACGTTCACGACCACGGCGATCCCGATCGACGACGGGCCGTTCGGGCTGGCGACGGATCAGTGGCTGATTCTGGACACGGCCACGATCGCGCTCGCCGCGCGGCTCGACGTCGCCGCGCACACGGTCACGTTCCGCGATGCCTCGTTGCCGACGAGCGACGGCGATACGTGGGTGCTCCACGTCGTGACCGGCAGCGTCGATCGCGCGCTCGCGGTGGCCGATCGTCTGAACCTCCACCCGCTGGTTCGTATCGACGCGCCGTGACCGTCTCGGTCAATATGCGCAGGCAGTGACGAAGACGACGCGCATGGGCCCAGGAACGGGCATCCTCGGGACCGACGCCGGTCCGAGCGAAGCGCGCCCGGTGATCGTTCGGGTCACGACCGGCGCGGAGCGGGGCGTCGAGAAGCGGCTCGATCAAGGGACGCTCTCGATCGGCTCGGCGCCCGAGGCCGACCTCACGCTGACCGATGGGACCGTGTCGCGCTACCACGCCGAGCTCGCGCTCCTCGCGCAGGGCGTGCGCGTGAAGGACCTCGGCTCGACGAACGGCACCTTCGTCGGCGACTCGCGCATCGAAGCGGCGATCGTGTTGCCGGGCTCGGAGATCCGCGTCGGGCGCACGCGCATCGAGATCCTCGCCGCCGATCTGCCCGCGCCCGAGCTGCCCGCGGAGATGACGCGCTTCGGCAAGCTCGTCGGCGCGAGCGTCGCGATGCGTCGTGCGTTCGGCCAGCTCGATCGCGCGGCGAGCGGCAACGCGCCCGTCTGGATCTTCGGCGAGACCGGCACCGGCAAGACGGAGGCCGCGCGCGCGCTGCACGAGAGCTCCGTGCGTCAGGCCGCGCCCTTCGTCGTGGTCGATCTCGATCCGCGCGCCGCGCCGAGCGCGCTGATGAGCGGGCTCGAGGCCGCGGGGAACGGAACGCTCGTGCTCGAGCGCATGGACGAGACGACCGGCAGCCTGCAGGACGCGGTGCTGCGCATGCTGGAAGCTCGCGAGCGTCGCGGCGTGGACGTGCGCCTGGTGACGAGCTCGATCCGCGATCCGCGCGCCGCGGTCGAAGCGGGGCTCGTGCGACGCGAGCTCTTCTTCCATCTCGGCTCGGTGCGAATCGAGCTGGTCCCGCTGCGCGAGCGACGCGAGGATCTGCCGCGCCTCGTCGAGGCGATCGCGTCGGATCTCGGCTTTCCCGACGTGCGCCTCTCGAGCGCCGAGCTGAGCGCGCTGCGCGGACAAGAGCTGCCCGGCAACGTGCGCGAGCTGCGGCGCACGATCGAAGAGACGCTCCTGCGATCGAGCGCGAGCCGCACCGGCGAGCACAGCGCACTGGACTCCAGTGCGATGGCGGGCTTCAGTGACAGCGAGCTCGTGCGGCTTCCGTTCAAGGAGGCCAAGGAGAAGCTCCTCGACGCGTTCGAGAAGCGCTATGTCGAGGAGCTGCTCGATCGCGCAGGCGGCAACGTCTCGCGCGCGGCCGACGAAGCGGGGATCGATCGAAACCATCTCGCGCGACTGGCCAAGAAGCACGGCTTGCGATGACCCTCTTCCTCTCGGGCCCGATGGGCGCGGGGAAGTCGACCCTCGCCAAGGCATACGCGAAGTCGCACGGCGGTAGCGTCGCGGATCTCGACGACGCGCTCGCGGCGCGACACGGCAAGAGCGTCGCTCATCTCTTTCGTGAGCGCGGAGAGCCGGCGTTTCGCGCGATGGAGCGCGCGATGGCCCGCGAGCTCGCCGCCGGCGGCCACGGGGTCGTCGCGCTCGGCGGCGGCACGGTCACCGATCACGAGACGCGACGCGCGCTCTTGCGCGACGGGATGGTCGTCACGCTCGTGGCGCCGCTCGACGTGCTCGTGCAGCGGCTCTCGGGCGACACGGGGCGGCCGCTGCTCGACGGGACGAACGATCGCGCCGGCGTGCTCGACCGGATCGTGCAGGCCCGCGCGGACGCGTACGCCGAGTGCCACGCGACGCTCGACACGAGCGTGATGACGCAGGCGCAGCTGCTGGCGGCGATCGATGCGCTCGTGAAAGCGCGACCGCTGGCGATGCCGCTCGGAACACGCACCTATCCGATCCACGTCGGGCGCGGCACGTTGGCCGAGCGATCCGCGCGCGAGCTCGATCGGCTGCACGCATCGAGCGTCGTGGTCGTGTCCGACGAGAACGTGCGGACGTACGCACGCGCGGCCACGGAGCGATCGAAGCGTCGCGCGATCGACGTGACTCTGACGCCCGGCGAGGCGAACAAGACGCTCGCGGCGGTGGAGACGATCTGGAACGCGGCGCTCGATGCGCGCGTCGATCGAGGAGCGCTCGTGCTCGCGGTGGGCGGCGGTGTCGTCGGGGACCTCGCCGGGTTCGCCGCGGCCACCCTGCTGCGCGGTGTCGCGTTCGGACAGATCCCGACGAGCTTGCTCGCGATGGTCGACGCGTCGGTCGGCGGCAAGACGGGCTTCGATCGCGCGCAGGGAAAGAACCTCGTCGGCGCGTTCCATCAGCCGAGCTTCGTGATCGTCGACCTCGACGCGCTCGCAACGCTGCCGGAGCGCGAGCTCGTGTCCGGCCTCGCGGAGGTCGTGAAGTCCGCATGGCTGACGGGCGAAGAAGACGTGCGCGCGCTGGAGGTCGACGCGAGCGCGCTCCGGGCACGCGACGGCGCGGCGCTCGAGAGGGCGGTGCGCCGGTCGATCGCCACCAAGATCGCCATCGTCGCCGAAGACGAGCACGAGCTCGGCGTGCGGGCGCACTTGAATCTCGGCCACACGCTCGGTCACGCGTTCGAGGCAGCGAGCGGCTACGCGCGGACGCACGGCGAGTCGGTCGCGCTCGGGCTGGTCGCCGCGATGCGCATCGGCGTCGCGCTGGGCGACGCGCGAGCAGAGGATCGGGATCGCATGGCGCGCCTGCTCGCCACGCTCGGTCTTCCGGTGGACGTCGATGGCGCGCTCGCCGAGACACGCGTCGCATCGTTCCTCGCCAGCGACAAGAAGCGCGTGGACGGAACCGTGCGCTTCGTGGTCCCCGGCCGTCCCGGAGCCGTTCGGATGGAGAAATTGGAGACGGCGCGGATCATGGCCCTCGCCCGCGTCTGAGCCGCGATCCTGAGCACTCCTGTCGGCAATTTGGCGGCGAGGCCCTTCCCCCTCTACGCTTTCCTGTACGGCGCGGTTCGTCCGCGTCGCGGAGGCAGCAATGCGGACGTTTCCATCGACACTTCTCGCCACCGGCGCGCTCGCGCTCGCATTCGGCTGCGCTCCATCGAACCCAGGCCTCGTCGCCGAAGGCGTGCTCTCCGCCGACACGATGTGCGTCGTCACCGCGACGAACGCGTACATCCTCGAGGGCACGCTCGATCTGCAGTACACCGGCCTGGAGGCCTATCGGTCCCGTGGCATCAGCTACATCGCGGCGTTCCAGGTCGGCAACGCGCTCATCAACAACGCCAATCGCGCGTTTCCTCTGATGGCCGATCCGAATCGGATCGTCATCAGCAACGCCGAGGTCACGCTCCTCGACGGAGGCGAGCAGACGCTGAGCCTCGCGGGTCTGCCGAACCCCTATCTCGTCCCTGCGGACGGTGCGATCGCTTCGACGGAGAGCATGGACCCCACGCTCGGCATCGCAGCGGCCACCATCATCACCGATGCGTACGGTCAGGCGCTCGCGCAGCGCTACACGTCCGGCGGCAGCATCGTCGCGCGCGTGCGCATCATCGGTCAGACGGCAGGCGGTGCGACGCTCACGACCGGACCCGTGGTCTTCCCGATCCACCTCTGCGTCGGATGTCTCTTCCGGGGCGCGTGCGACTCGATGCACAACCCGATCACCTCGCTCTCGTGCTTGCCGGGACAGGACGCCGTCTCGCAGGTTCCTGGCTGCTGAAGCCGCACTGACCTCGGGCGCACGAACGCGCGGGCCTCAGGGCCTGCGCGTTTCTCGTTCGGGGCACGCGAAGACGGAACGAATCAGCCGCGGACGACGCGCGCCGCTTCGACCAGCGCATCGCCGAACGCGAAGCGGACGAGGTCGGCTGCCGGCCCGTGCGTGCGCGCGAGCGTGAGACAGGGCTGCCCCTCGGAGATGACGAGGCGCGGCTCCTCGACGAGCGCGAGACCGCGCAGCGCCGCGCCGACGTCGCCCGCGACGAGCAAGCCCGCACGCGCCGCGCCGCCGAGCACGGACGCACGCACCGACGGGTAGTCGAGCGTGTCCCACGCGTTCGCCAGCAGCTCCCGCACGTCACGCTGACGGGCGGGCGAGAGCATCCGCCAGAGCTCGCTCGCGAGCGCGGCCGCTTCGCGCGACACGCGCGTTCCGTCCGCCGGACCGAAGGCCGCGCGGATCGCGGCGAGCAGCGTCGCACCTTCCGTAGGCGCGAGGCTCGCGAGCAGCACGTGATCGGGGCGCGTGAGCATGAGGCCGCGCGCGACGACGAAGCGCAGCTCGCGCTCGCCGCGCGGCAGGTCGAGGCCCAGCACGAGCGCGGGCGGCTGCGAGCGAACGATCTCGCTCACGAAGCTCTTCTTCGCGACGAAGAGCTGCGGCTCTTCCCACCCGAAGAGATCGGCGGCGGCCTGCAGCGCGCGCGCGACGGGCGAGTTGCCGCGCGCCGGAACGCGATCGGTGCCGACGACACCGTGCTGCGCGAGCTGCGCACGGAAGAGCGGCTGGCAGCTCTCGTAGATGCGGCCGAGCACGGTGAGCAGCGGTGCGTGCGCGGGATGCACCAGATGCGCGGCGAGCGGCCCGCGCGCGGCTTGCGGTGAGACCTCCCACGCGGGGACGATCTTCGCGCCGGTCGCGAGCGCGCCGAGCGCGAGCAAGCGCTCGGTGTCGCGGCCCGAAGCCTCGGCTTCGCGCGCGAGACGCTCGGCGACGTCCGGCCGGCTCGGATCCATCAGCAGCGCGGATCGCAGGAGCGCGCAGGCCGTCTCCGACTCGAGCGCCCGGCTCGCGGCGGCAGCACGCTCGAGGACGAGGTCGAGCTCGCTGCGCGTCGACTCGTCGTCGGGCACCGCGATCGGTCCTCGCGACGAGGCGGGCGGCGGCGCGCTCACGGGGCGGTACATCTCGAGCAGCGACACGCGCTGCGGCGGATCCGAATCGGGCGCATCGCCCTCGTCGTCCTCCAGCGGAACGAAACGAGCGCCGGACGGCGGCGGCGTCGATCGACGCGTGAGCGGGATCGGCGCGGCCTCGGTGGCCTCTTCGGAGGCAGGCGCCGCGATCTCCTGGGGCGCCGCCAAGCGCGCCGCGAGCGCCTTGGCATCTTCGTTGGTCGCATCGAGCGCGATGGCTTCGTCGATCAACGCGCGCGCATCGAGCGGTCGCGCGAGCTCGAGCCACCCGGCGAGCTCGGTGAGCGCCTTGCTGAGCGCCATCTCGTCCGGATCGTCGGCGCGCTGCGCGGCGATGGCCTCGCGTGCGACCGCCTCGGCCGATGCGAGATCCCCACGCGCGTGATGGACCCGCGCGAGCTTGCGCAACAGACGCGCCTTCTCTTCACCCGTCCACGCATCCGCCGCCAGCGCGCGCAGCGACGCGAAGATGCCTTCGAAGGCCTCCGCGCCACGCGCCGCGTCGACCTCCTCGGTCGCGGCCGCGGCGCGCGCGAGGTCGTCCTCGATCTCGGCGCTGAACGAGACCTTCCACGACGCGAAGAGCGAATCGAACGCTCGCTCGGGCCGCGCCATCTCGTCCATCATCACGCGCGCTGCACGGCGCACGAGCCGCTCGGCCAGCACCGGATGCGGCGCCGCGCGCGAGAGCGCCATCAGCCCGTTCGCCAGCGACTCGAGATCCCCGAGCTCGCGCGACAAGCGCTCGAGCGCGCTCGCGATCACACCCGTCGAGGACGCCTGTTCGCATGCATCGACGTACGCGGCGAGCGCCGCTCGACCGGCACCGGCCTTCTCGAGCCAGCGCGCGCGCCGATAGCGGAGCGCACGACGGCCGTGGTTGCCCATCGCGCCTTCGATCAGCGCGCCGTACACGCGCTCGGCGAGCGCGACGTCCTTCCGATCGAGCGAGAGCTGCTCGAACATCAGGAGCAAGCGACCGCGCAGCGTCTTGCGCCGAGCGAGCTCCCCTTCGAGCAGCGCGAACGCCCGCGCGCGGTCGGAGCGCTCACGCAGACTGATCTCGATCGCGCGCTCGATGAGCCGATGCGCGCCGAGCCAATCGGTCTGAGCCTGCGCTTCGAGCAGATCGATCGCCTGCTCGCTCCGACCGAGAGACACCATCCCGAGCGCGACGGTGAGCAAGCGCTCGAGACGCTGCGTGTCCGTCTCGTCGGCATCGGGCGGCTCGACGGCGGCGTCGAGAAACTCTTCGGCGCGCTGCGGATCGCCGATCACCTCGAAGTTCGCCTTCGCGAGGGAGAGCAGACCGATCGCGCGCTCGACCGGCGTCGCTCCCTCGTCGGTGCGCAGCGCGAGCGTCGCCAGCATCTGATCGTGATTGCCGGAGGCCGCGTGGATCGCTGCGAGGCGATCGATCGCCGCCGCATCGCGCGGGGCCGAGGCGAGCAAGCGCAGGAGCGCACGCATCTCGCTCGGCGCATCGCCTGCCTTCCGATGATGCTCGGCGAGCGCGCGCAGCTTCGCGACGCGCTCCTCGCGCGTGCTGAGCGAGAGACCCAGCTCGAGCGCGTCGCGGACCAGGCGCGCATTCCCAGAGCGGCTCGCGAGATCGAGCGCGAGATCCGCGGCGCCCGGGCCAGCGGCCGCGAGCAACGTCGTCGTCCGCAGCGCGAGCTCCGCGGCGCGCTCCACGCGTCCGAGCATCGCGAGGCGCGTGAGCACGGCGAGCAGCACCGGCTCGACCGCCGGCGTCAACCGTTGGCTCTCGAGCAGCGCGACCACGCCCGCTTCCAGATACTCCTCGATGTCGCGCGAGAGGCTCTCTTCGAGGGCGACGGCGAGCGGCTCGGGAGACCAAGGTGCGAGCGCGGCCCATCGCACGGTCGCGGTGAGCGCTTCGGTGCTGCCCGCGCCCGCATGCGCGAACAAGCGCAGGCCCTCCGCCGTCTCCCCGAGCGTCGCGCGGATGCACGCGAGCGCGGGCGGGCTCGGTAGCCGCGCGCTACCGAGCTCGAGCACGAGCAACGCCGCGCGCGGCTCGCTCGGATCGGCGGCGAGCGCGCGCTCGGCGAGCTCGGAGGCATGCAGCGGATTGCTCGCCCGGAAGTGATCGGCGAGCTCGAGCGACGCGCGGCACTCCTCGGCCGTCGTCGTCGCGTGCACCAGCCGCTCGGAGAGCGCTCGCTCGATCAGATCGGGATCGCCCGAGCGACGCGCGCTCGCGACGAGACGTACACGCGCTTCTTCGTTGGTCGGCTCGAGGGTGAGCGCGCGGCTCCAGGCGATCGAGGCACGTGCCGGGTCCGTCTCGGTCCGCGCGAGCGCGCGTTGGGCGCGCGCCGCGTCTTCTCCGCTCTCGGGCGAGGAGGAGAGGATCTCGCGCGCGCGAGCGTCTTCTCCACCGAGCATCGCGAGCTGCGCCGCCGCGTACGCTGCTCGCGAATCACGCGTCGCGATCTGAGCGAGCATCGCCAGCACGCCCGATCGCGCCTCGGGAGCACGTCGCGCGATCGCGATGGCCTCGAACAGCACGGGTCCGGAGACGGGTCCGCCGCTGCCGAGCTCACCGATGACATGCGCGATGCGCTTCTCTTCGGCCCGGCTCTCGTCGAGCAGGCCGCTCGGTGGCTCGAGCCCGCGGGACTTCATCGCCCACGCGAGACGGCCCGGCTGCTTCGTGCCGGCGCGTCGCGTGATCGCGTCGAGCATCGCATTGCGCGTCTCCGGCGTCGTGGCGCGATGGGCTGCTTCTTCGAGCGCGTCGAACGCGTCGGCGCTCCCTTGCTCGGAGAGCCGCGAGAGCTCGGCGAGCGCGCGCCCGGACCCTTCCGCCGCCAAGCGGGCGAGCCGGCTCGCTCCGATCGCGCTCGCTTCGTCCGACTCCAGCGCGAGCCACGCGCGCGCGCAGCGCAGACCCCACTCCTCGCCGAGCTCCGGCCCGCAGGAAGTCGCGACGGCCTCGAGCACGATGGCGCGCTCGACGAGGCGGCCCGCCTGCTCGAGATCGGCGTCGAGCGGCTCGTAGAGCAGATCGAACTCCGGCTCGGACGCGAACGCGCTCAGCAAGAGATCGGCGGCGAGCGAAGGCCTGCCCGCGAGCTCCGCGCGCTCGGCGGTCGAGAGCAACGCGCGACGCTTCGCATCGGCATCGGTCGATGTGAGCGCCGCACGCGCACGTACCGCGAGCGCCGCATCGGGCAGGCCCAGCTCGGTCAGCGAGCTCGAATAGGCATCGCTCGCGCGCTCGCTCGGATCGAGGAGATAGGCGCTCGTGAGCAGCGCGTGCGCGAGCGCCGGATCGGTCTGGCGTGTCGCGATCGCAGCCTCGACCCAGTCGGCGACCGCCTCGCGCTTGAGGCCGACCTCCGCCTCGATCTGGCCCGAGAGGATGAGCGGGCTGGCCTCGCCCTCGCCGAGCGTGGAGGCGGCGCGCGCAGCGGCGAGCGCATCGGTCGATCGGCCGATGCGACGCGCCAGGCGCGCGTACGTCAGCAGCGCCTCGCGACGCGACTCGGCATCCGTCTTGGTCGCGATCGCGGCGCGCGCGTAGGCGAGCGCGAGATCGAACTGACGACCGGCCGCACACGCGTCGGCCGTCGCGAACAGGAGCTCGGAATCGGTGGGCGTCGCGGCGACGGCCTCTCGGTAGCAGCGGACCAGCTCTTCGACGCTGCCCGAGCGCGCGCGCAGCGCATCGCCGAGCGCACGCCACGCGGCGGCGCGATCGACCGGCTCGGCGCCCTTCTGCTCGAGCGATGCGATGCGACGCTCGAGCGGCGCGAACGGATCGTCGAGGGGCTTTCCCTTCGGCGGAAGCGACGGCAGCGGCGGCGGGACGATCTCTTCGTCGAACGCGCGCGCGGCACCTGGCGAGAGCCGAACCTCGGGCGCCTTGATCGGCGGGATGGACGAGCGCTCGCCGGTGTCGGGTGGCAGCGAGAGGCGAGGCGCCGGAGCGGGGATGCTCGTGCGAGAGCCGGAGAGCCGCACGATGCCCGCGCGCACGAGCGCGGCGATGCGCGAGGGAGCCGACGGCACTGCGGAGAGGACCTGCCCGATGCGCATCGAGTGGCTCTCGGCGACGGAGCCGAAGCCGGCCCACTTGCGACCGCGAGCGGCGAGCGGCCCTTCGGTCCACTCCAGCATCTGCCCCGCGCGTTTGCCGATCTCTTCGGCCTCGCCTTCGGCCGCGCGCCGCTCGAGCGCGTCGAGCAGGAGGCCGAACAGACCGATCTCGTGGGCCGAAGGACGCGACGGCGATGGGCGGAGCGGCGGCACCGGCTCGCCACTCTCGTCCGACTTCGCGAGCGCCTGCACGAGCCGCTCGAGCCACACCGAGCGCAGCGCTTCCTCGACGGCCTGCGCGGGAACGCCGGGGACGTCCTCGGGGATCACGTCGGGATCGGGCGACGAGGCGTGCAGCCGCGCCACCTGTCCGTCGTCGATCTTGCCCGTCGCGCGGAGCAGATCGAGAACGCTCGCATCACGCGGCGCGCGCGTGACCTCGACGACCTTGCCGCGTCGCAGCACGACGCGCCGCCCCCCGAAATCGACGCTTCCGTCCGCGCCCCGTTCTTCGAGGGCGAGCAGGAACACGGCGATCGGGCCGGGCGAAGGGGCCCAAGCGTTCATTCGATCGGAACGATAACAGGAAGAGTCCGCCGATCGTGAAATTCGCGGGGACGCTTCGTGGCGATTCGAGCTGCGCGGCGCGTATCCTTTCGACATGCGATGCGAGAGCCCATGGGTCACGGCCGCGCTCCTGCTCGCCGAGGCGTGCGCCAACACGCCTCGGCTCGTCCCTCCGGGGATCGAACAGGTGCCGAATCACGGCGGGCTCGTCATCGCGGCCCCGCGCCTGGTGACCATCACGTACGCCAACGACGCGAACCGCGCCGATCTGGAGGCGCACGCGCACTGGATGTTCGACTCGGGTTGGCTCGCGAACGTGGGCAGCGAGTACGGAGTCACCGGTGGCTCCGTGCTCGGCGCGGTCGAGCTGTCCGACCCGGCGCCGGCCTCCACCACCGACGCTCGGATCCGCAGCGCGCTCGTCGCGATGATCGCGTCCGGAACGGTGCCGACGCCCAGCGACGGCGACTTCTCGAGCGTGCTCTACGTCCTGCATTTCCCGGCGCGGACCCCGATCGCCACGCCGACGGGTGACTCCTGCGTCGAGTTCTTCGGCTACCACGCGCACTTTCACGACGCGGGGCGCACGCTCGTCTACGCGGTCGAGGTCGAATGCGTCACCGACCCGACCATGGATCTGCCGACGCGCGAAGAGGTCACGTCGCACGAGCTCTTCGAGGCAGCGACCGATCCGCTCTTCGGTGAGCGCGCAGGCTGGTTCGACGACGCGTGGAGCCATCCGGTGGTCGCGAGCAACGGCATCGAGCTGGGGGATCTCTGCGTGCTGCCCGCATCGCTCGAGGACTACGTGGACGGGGCGTTCCGAGCGCAACGCGTGTGGTCCAACCGCGCGGCGGCGACGGGCGACGATCCGTGCGTGCCCGCGCCGACGCAGCCCTTCGTGACGCTGACCGTGACACCGAGCGAGCGCGTCCGCGTCCAGCCAGGCCAGCACTTGACGTTCCAGATCACGGGCCACGCGAGCGACACCGACGCCACGGCGCCGTGGTCCATCCTCGCTTCGCGCGACCTCGCGCACTCGGCCTGGCTCGACGTGGTCCTGCCCGCGACCATGATCGGCGAGGGCGAGACGACGACGCTCGACCTCGACGTCGCCGCGACCGCACCCGCCGGCACGACCGCGTACGTCGCTCTGCTGTCCACGCCGACGGACACGACGAGCTACGGGATCAGCGTGCCGATCGTGATCACGGTCGCGACGGAGTGTGCGGCCCGAACGGAGTGCGGCGCATGCGCGCTCGACGGTTGCGGCTGGTGCGCCTCCTCGGGGCGATGCGTGGAGGGAACCTCGGACGGGCCGAGCGACGGCAGCTGCGGCGGATCCGACTGGATGCCGGTCCAGGGCGCGTGTCTCGGCGCGTGCGCCGCGCGCACCGATTGCGCGAGCTGCACTGCCACCCTCGGCTGCGGCTGGTGCGACGGCGCGGGCTGCACACGTCTCTCCGGCGACTACTTCGGTGCGGCCGACGGAAGCTGTCCCGAGGACGCGTGGCACGCGTGGTCGGGCACGTGCTCGTGATCTCGTCCGACGATCGTGAAATCGCGGGGACCGAGACGAGAGATCACTTCCAGCGGAAGCGCGTCGCGCACTCGGTGGCGCCGTGTCCCACGCAGCTCATGCGCTCCACGACGACGTCGGTCAGCCCCATCGTCTCGAGCACGGCCGCGCTGTTCTCCGTCATCAGCTCGCAGAGCACGACGCCGTGCCCCGTCCAATCGCGCGTCGTCGACGTCATGCTCGTCTCGCTCGTGAGCACCAGCGTTCGCTCACCGTCATCGTAGAGCATGTTCCACAAGCGCTGGATGTTGCTCGCCAGCACGCGCGGCGTCGCGAGCTTCGCGAGCGCGAGCCGGTACACACCTCGCGCGGTCGCGCGGATCGCCGCGTGCGAGGCCTCGCGCATCTTCGCGAGGCGCTTGTCGCGGCCGAGCCCCTCGAAGATTCCGTCGAGCACTTCGATGCTCAACCGCGTCGGATACCAGAGGCTCGGCAGCACGCCGAGAGCCTCTGCGTCGAGATCGATGCGCGCCTTCAGGTCGGGTGGCAGGCGCTGCCCGATCGCGCGGAGGTGATCACGCCCGCCGTTGCGCTCGTGCCAACGGAGGATCTCGCGCATCGCAGCGCCTTTCATCTGGCCCGCCATCCGGCGCTACGGAGCGAACGTGATCTCGAGCTCGGCCGTCGTGGGACCGGTCGCCGGCACCCGTGGCGCACGTGCGAGCCGCTGCTCGATGCACGTGGCGGCATCGGGCGCCGCGACGCTGCTGTCGCGCGTGTGCACGACGAGCGGATGGCCCGCCGTCATCGTCAGGTCCATGTGGATGACGCCCGCGGGCGAACGGCCGCGACGCGTGGAGTGCCGGCGGCAGTCCCGCATGCCTGGGAGCTGCGAAGAGATCACGCGGTACACCTCTGCGACGAGGTCGTCGCTCGCGCCCTCGGCGCCGCGCACGACGAAGCGCACGTCACCCGCGGGCCCGGTCGCGACGCCGCGACCCGCCTCGTGCGCGACGCTCACCGACTCGCCCACTGCCGCCGCCGCAGCGCTCGCGGCCGTTCCTTCCGCGGCCGTGTTCGCGAGCGTGAGCACCGCGATGACGGCGGCCGGACGATCGATGCCCGCGGTCGGCAGCGCGAGCAGCGCGGTGCGCGCGCACGTGAGCATCTCCTCGTCGTGCACGGCATCTTCCGTGACCGTGATCGTCGGCGGACCGCTGCCTTCGGGCAGGCGAATCTCCATCCGCAGCACGCCCGTCACCGTCGGCCGCCGCGCGACGACGGTGTGATAACAGGTGCGCACGGCCGTCATGCGCTGCTCGACCGCGTGTCCCATCGCGTGCACGCGTGCCGTGCTCGTGCCGGCGACCGGGTCGAGCGAGAGCGTCAGGCCCGTGTGTGTCGTGATGTGCGCATCGCCCTGCGCCATGCCCGAGTGCGCGACGCCATCCGTGTCCTGCGCGAGCGCCACCGCGGGGGACGAGGTCAGGAGGAGCGCGACCAGCGGCAGCTGTCTCATCCCGCGATGGTAGCGCCGCGCCGATCAGAAACGACGCCCTGAATTTCTGATCGAGCGCCCGCGGGGCCCTGCCGCTAGAGTCGGCGGCTCATGAGCTCGAAGAAGAAGCCCGCCGCAACCCGCAATCTACGGGCAGGTCGTGTCGCGATCGTCGGGCGTCCGAACGTCGGCAAGTCCACGTTGATGAACGCGCTCGTCGGCCAGAAGCTGGCGATCGTGTCGCCCAAGCCCGGCACCACGCGGACCGTGCTGCTCGGCGTGGCGGATCACACGAACGAGGACGGCGAGCGCACGCAGGTCGCGTTCCTGGACACGCCCGGGCTCGAGGCGCCGAAGAGCACGCTCGGACGCACGCTCGTCGAAGCGGCACAGGGCGCGCTCGAAGAGGTCGATGCGATCCTGGTGCTCGCCGACGCATCGGATGCTGCGCGCGGGGCATCGCTCTCGCCCGCCGACGCGCGCGTGCTCGAGACGGCGAAGGGCGTGGGCAAGCCCATCGTGCTCGTGCTCAACAAGGTGGACCGCGTGCGCGACAAGCGCGTGCTCCTGCCTCTGCTCGCGAAGCTCGGAGAAAGAGGCGTGAACGACATCGTCCCGATCTCCGCACTGCGCGGCGATGGCGTCGTGCGCGTGCTCGACGCGCTTCGTCCGTATCTCGGGACCGAGCTGCTCTACGACGACGACACGGTCACCGATCGCTCCGAGCGCTTCTTCTGCGCGGAGCTACTGCGCGAAGCGATCCTGCACCACCTGCAGAAAGAGGTGCCGCACGGCGCGGCGGTGCGCATCGAGTCGTGGAGCGACGAGGGCAAGCTCGTGCGCATGGCAGCGACCATCGTGCTGACGAAGGAGTCGCACAAGGGAATCGTGATCGGCGCGCGCGGGCAGATGCTCAAGACGATCAACCAGGAAGCACGCCTCGAGATGGAGACGTTCCTCGAGCGGAAGGTCTTCCTCGAGACGTTCGTGCGCGTGGAAGAAGGCTGGACCGAGGACGCCGCGAAGGTCCGCGCGCTCGCGATGGGCGACGCGACGTAGAAGCTCACGGCACGCGCGTAGCGACGCCCACCGGCGTGACCAGATAGACGGTGCCCTCCGTGAATTGAAAGCGAATCTCGCTCGGCAAGAGCGGCGGCGGCGCATCGAGGTAGTCGAGCGCGAGATGATCGCCCTCGACGCCGATGCGAACGCGACCGAGTGTGCCCGCCTCGTCGCGATACTCGCCCGCGTACCGCCCGAGCGGGTGCGCGGGAGCACGCGAGGGCGACCAGTCGGCAGAGAGATCGAGGAAGGTGCTGAGCATGCGCAGCGACGCGCCTGCCGGCAGGCCACCCGGCTCGTCCATCAGAGCGGCGACCGCGACGTGCCGCGTCGCCTCCCACGCGACGAACGACGAGAAGCCTGGGAGCCCGCCGCTGTGCGTGTGGAACGTCAGGCCTTCGTGCTCTCGCTGCCCGACTCCGAAGCCGTAGTCGAGCACGCCGAGCCCCGTGCTCGCGCGCGGCGTGACGAGCATGTCGACGAGCGCGCGGCCCAGAGGCGGATCGGTGCGCGCCATCCCGCTCGCCCACACGCCGAGCTCGCGGATCGTCAACGCGAGCCCGCCGGCGGGACGCATCGCGCGACAGACGGGCTGCGCTGCGGGACGCCCGGTGAGCGTGACCGCCGCCGGATCGTACGTCGCATCTGGAATGCCCGCCGGGACGAGCACGCGCGCACGGACGACGTCTTCGAATCGCTCGCTCGTCACGCGCTCGATCGCCGCGGCGACGAACGCGTAGCCGACGTTCGAGTAGTTCCAGACCGCGCCCGGCGGCGCGAGCAGAGGACGCGTGCCTTCGCTGCGAACCACGTCGGCGAGATCGGCGCCGGGCGTACACTCGGCTCCGACGGGAAGGCCCGACGTATGGCTGAGCAGCTGCGCGATCGTCGCGTGGCCGAGCTCCGCGCCCTCGAGCTCGCTCAGCACGCGGCTCAGCGGCGCATCGAGATCGAGCTGGCCCTCGAGGCTCAACGAGACGGCCGCGGCCGCGAGGAACATCTTGCTCACGGACGCGACGAAGAACCGCGTGTCCGGCGTGGCCGAGCGCACGTAGAAGCGCGGCGGCTCTTCGTCGATCGCGAGCACGAGCGCGCCGCTCACGTCGTGATCCGGAAAGCGATCTTCGATCTGACGCGTGGCGCATTCCCAACGCACCTCGGCGTCGCCACCACACGTGATCGCCGATGCCGTGCCGCTCGGCGGAGCAAAGAACGTGAACGTGTCGCCGCCGATCGGCGCGAGATCGCGGAGCGCGCCACCACAGCCGCCGAGCACGAGAGCGAGGAGCACGATGCGCATCGGGAGCGACGCTGCCGTGTTGCGTGGTGTTGCGCCAGCGGCGATGCCGCGAGTCGGACCGTTGCGGTCGCGGAACGGACTGTCGCGTACGAGAAGGTGGGCACCGGCGCGCGCCCGTCCTATGAAGCGGTCCATGCGCAACGCTCTCCTCTTCTCGGTTCTCGCTCTCCTCGGCTGCGGTGGCTCTTCGTCCGGCACGACGACGCAGAGCACGACCACCGACACCACCACGACGGGCAGCGAGACCGGCGAGCACATCGCGTGGGACGACATGACGCACGAGCAGCGCGGTCACTTCATGGCCGAGGTCGTGATGCCTGCGATGCAGCCGCTCTTCCAGAACCACGACAGCACGCGCTACGCGGACTTCAGCTGCGCGACGTGCCACGGCGCGAACGCGCACGAAGTGAACTTCGTGATGCCGAACGGGATCCACCCGCTCACGCACGCCGACGTGATGGCGACCTTCCAGTCGCAGGATCCGGCCGCGACGTGGATGACGCAGCAGGTGTGGCCGGAGATGGCGCGCCTGATCGGTGAGCCCCAGTTCAACCCGGAGACGGGCACCGGCTTCAGCTGCATGAACTGCCACGCGAGCGCCGAGCCGCCCGCCGCCGCCGCGCCCTGAGCCAGCGTTCGTTCCCGGTTTCCTACGCTTCGCGCGCTTCCTGCTAAGGTCCGCGACTTTTCATGCGGCGCGCCAAGAAGAAGACACCCGGGGAGGCCGAAGAGGCCCCCAAGAAGCGACATCGTCGCGCGCTGCCGGCCGATGCCATGCGTGGCATCCGACCGGTCGTCGCGATCGTGGGGCGCCCGAACATCGGCAAGAGCACGCTCTTCAACCGCCTGGTCGGCGAGCGCATGGCCATCGTCGAGGACGTCCCGGGCGTGACGCGCGATCGTCACTATGCGGACGCCGAGCTCGGCGGGCGCGATGTCGTGCTCGTCGACACGGGCGGCTTCGATCCGGAGAGCGAGGATCCGATGCGCGAGGGCATCGCACGTCACGTCCAGCTGGCGCTCGCCGAGGCCGACGTCGTGATCGCGCTGCTCGATGCGACCGAGCCGCTCACGCCGGCCGATCGCGCGGCGGCCGAGCTGCTCCGCCGCGGCAAGGCGCGCGTCGTGTGGGCTGCGAACAAGGCCGACGACAAGAAGCGCGCGATCGACGGGCTCGAGCACTACGAGCTCGGGATGGACGAGCTCATCCCGATCTCGGCGCTGCACGGCCGCGGTCTGCCGGAGCTCGAGGACGCGATCGCCGCAGCGCTTCCCAAGGGTCAGAACGAGAGCCCGAGCTACGACGAGAGCGTGCCGCGCGTGGCGATCATCGGCCGCCCGAACGCCGGCAAGAGCTCGCTCACGAACCGCTTGCTCGGCGAGGACCGTCAGCTGGTCGACGCGCGGCCCGGCACCACGGTCGATCCGATCGACACGCTGCTCGAGCGCACCGACGGGCGCCGCTACGTGCTCATCGACACGGCCGGCATCCGCCGCAAGCGCGGCATCGACGAGGCGGTGGAGTCGATCGCCGTGATGAAGGCGATCCGATCGATCGAGCGCGCCGACGTCGTCGTGCTGCTCGTCGATGCGGCCGAAGGAATCGCCGAGCAGGACGCGCGCCTCGCGGGTCTCATCTCGGAGCGCGGTCGCGCGCTCGTCGTGGGCCTCAACAAGTCCGATCTGCTCGACGAGCGTCAGCGCAAGGAAGCGATGCGCTTCGCGAAGGAGACGCTCGCGTTCGCGCCCTGGGCGCGCATCGTGATGCTCTCGGCCAAGACGGGACGCGCGGTGACGAAGCTCCTGCAAGAGGTCGACGAGGCGCGTGCCGAGCACGGCAAGCGCGTTCCCACGGCCGAGATCAATCGCTTCTTCGAGGAAGTGCTCTCGCACCATCCGCCGCCGACCGCCAAGGGTCGCCCCGTGCGCCTCTATTACGTGACGCAGGCCGAGACGCACCCGCCGCGCTTCGTCGTCGTGACGAACGAGCCCGACTACGTGCACTTCAGCTACCAGCGCTACGTGATCAACGCGATCCGCGAGCGCTTCGGCTTCGACGGCACGCCGATCCGCATCAACTACAAAGCAAAACAGCGCCGGCCTTCGTAGGCCGACGCTGTCCTGCTCTCCGAACCGCTCAGCTCAGGGCGCGGCGCAGAGGCCGTCCGGGCCGCACGCGAGCGTTCCGTCGCACGCCGGATCCATCGCGCGGCACGCGCCGCCGTCGGTTCCGTCCGTGACGCAGCTGCCCATGGTCGCGCTGCTCGCGATGCAGGTGTCGCCCGTCACGCAGAGGAAGTGACGCGGATCGCACGCGCCAGCATGCGCGATCGGCGTCTGGCAGGTGCCGTTCATGGCGGCCGTCGGTGCCGCCGTGCTGCACGTGAAGCCCGTGTTGCAGAACGGCGCCGCGAGGCGGCACTGGCCGTACTCCGCGCCATCCTGGAGGCACATTCCGGCGGGCATCGTGCCGTCGTTGCTCTGGCACGAGTAACCGGTCACGCAGAGGAAGTGGTGGTCGAGCGTGCACGCGTCGCCGGCTGCGACCGGCGTCTGGCAGACGCCCGGGTCCGCCGCCGTCGGCGTCATCTGGCTGCAGACGAGCGCGCCGTCACACGCCGTACCGGTCAAGTGGCATGCGCCGTACTCCGAGCCGTCCGCGAGACAGTGGCCCATCGTGTCGCTGCCCTGATCGAGCTGACACGACGATCCGGTGACGCAGATCGGGTGCACGTCGCTGCAGACCGCGCCCGTCGCGATCGGCGTCTGGCAGGTGCCGGGCGTGTCCATCGACGGCGCCATCTCCGTGCACACGAGGCTCGTGTCGCAGAAGGGCGCGGTGAGGCGGCACGCGCCGTTCGCCGCGCCGTCCGCGAGACAGTGACCCGCCGAGGCGGTTCCGTCGTCGGACTGACACGACGCGCCGTCCGCACAGTAGGGGCTCGTCGTCGTGTCGCACGCCGCACCGAGCGCGTTCGTCGGCAGCTCGGTCACGGTGAGCGTGAACGTGCCGCTCATCGCGTCGCCCATGAAGCCCGCGACCACGATGAAGATGCGCGTGCCCGCGCTGACGCTCGTGGTGAACGCCGTGGAGAGATACGTCTGCGTCGCGGCGCCGAAGTCGTCGTCGTTGCAGCCGAGCTCGGTCGCGCCCATCGAGCAGGCGTCGAGCGCCCACACGATCGAGTCGAGGTTCATGTCCGACGTCGGATTGTTCGTGGAGATCCGGAGGTGGCCGCCGGTCTGGACGGTGTACGAGAACACGACCTCGTGCGTCGACGAAGGCGCCATCGTGTTGTCGATCGCGCAGGTTCCGTTGGCGAGGCCACTCATCTGCCCCGCGGGCGCCGTCGCGTTGCTCTGCGTGATCATGCGGCCGGTGCCCGTCGTGAGCGGCATGCCCGCCGTGTCGATGCTGATCGGGCTCGCGCAGGTACCGCTCGTGCTGCTGCCGCCCATGTCGACGGCACTGTCCGTCCCCGGGTGCACGCCGGTGTCGGTGGTGCTCGGACCGGAGTCGTCGCCCGGAGGCGGGCTGCTGCCGCCGCAGGCCGAGACGGCGAGGAGCGTCGTCACGACGCTGAGGGAGATTCGAAACTTCTGCATCACTCTGGCTCCTGAAGACCGCGCGCCCCACGCGCGGAAGAAGCGGAGTGGATAGCGCGGCCCGAGCCGAGAAGCACCTCCGTTCTGTTTTCAGAACGTTTGCGCGCGACAGGTCGCTTGATGCGCTGCGTCGATCGGCGCGTCTGCGAGATCCGCAGCCGTGGCAGGATTGACGTGCTCGAAGTCGAACATGTCCATGAGCGGCCACGCGTTCGCGTCGCGCCCGGTCATCGCGGGCAGCAGATAACGCGCCTGCAGCAGGCGCACGACGCTCGCGTGATCGGTCACGTGATCCGACACGTATCCGGCGCGTGCGTAGGGGCTGACGATGACGAACGGCACGCGGAAGCCGTAGCGATCGAAGTGACCCGGCGGATCGCCGTCGTGGAGATCGGGCTCGAAGTCGCCGGGCGGGCACGCCTCGGGCGGCGGCACGTGATCGTAGAAGCCGCCGTGCTCGTCGAACGTGAAGATGATCGCGGTGTCGGCCCACATCGGGCTGTTCATCACGTGCACGATGATGTCGCGGATCCACGCCTGACCGAACTGCGGATCGGCGGGCGGATGCTCGTCGGTTGCCTCGGTCCCGGTCGAGGTCCACGCCGGATCGATCCAGACGACCTCCGCGAGGTTGCCGGACGCGAGATCGGAGTAGAAGGCCTGCGTGCCCGTCCCATACGCCGACATGT
>CAYSCF010000067.1:0-26109 GCA_964429305.1 uncultured Sandaracinaceae bacterium
CGACGACCGTCGCGGCGCCGCCTCCGAGCGCGGTCCGGCGCGATGGGCGACGCACCCGCCCGAGCTCTCGCGGTGAGCCGCCGCCATCCACCCCCGTCGTCGCGACAACGGCAGCGCGCGATGCGCCGCCGCCGACGCGCGCGGGCGAGCCCGCTACTACCGGCGCGCCGGCTCGTCGCTCGATCGTCGCCGATCAGGACGAGTTCTGTCGGGCCATGGGGACTTGTCCCTGACGCGCGCACGCGTGATAGCGTCGCGAGCGATGTCGCTCGCTCGTGGGTGGTGTCTGCTCGTCCTGCTCAGCGTGCTCGGCTCCGCCCTGCCTGCGGCTGCGCAGGACTGCCGGGAGCTCGCGATGCCCGCCGAGGGAGACGCGACGAGCACGCAACGCACGGCCATCGAGGCGTTCTCGCGTGGCAGCCATCTCACGCAAGAGGAGCGCTGGGACGCTGCCGAGCGCTGCTTTTCGATCGCGTGGCAGCTCTCGCACGTGGCGCTGGCTCGCTACAACCAGGCCGTCGCGCTCCGCGCGCTCGGCCGATACCTCGAAGCGCGTGTTGCATTCGACGAAGCGACGAGCGCGGGGCTCGATGCCGAGCGCAGCACGGAGGCGACGGCGATGCGCGCCGAGGTCGCGAGCAGCGTCGCGACGCTGCGCATCGATGGAGTGAGCGTCGATGCCGCGGAGATCGAGCTCGATGGCGATCCGGTCGCGCGCGGTGCCGAGGCGACCGTGCGCGTCGAGTGCGATCCCGGACGACACACCCTGATCGTCCGAGCGCCGGGCTACACCCCGTTCACCTGGAGCGGAGACGTGGTCGCCGGGACGACTGCGCCCGTGACGGTCGCGCTCGAGCACTTGCCGAGTGGTGGCGGCGGCGTGCTCGAGGAGCCGTGGTTCTGGGTCGTGGTCGGCGCGATCGTGGTCGGCACCGGCATCGGCCTGGGCATCTACGCGCAGGACCAGGCCCAGCTCCGCGGCGAAGCGGCGCCGGGCTTCGTGGTGCGGCTGTGAAGCGCGTCGTGCTCGGGATCGCGCTCGCGACGCTCGGCTGCGCGCAGAACTCGGTGCTCGAGATCGAGATGCAGTTGCCCACGCGCGCTGCCGGTGGTGGGACGGGCGCCCCCGATGCGTTGGTACGCGTTGCGCTCGACACCGATGGATCGGCGAACGACGGCGCCACGTTCGACGCCTGGAACGATGGCAGCGCCACCTCGATCCCGAGCACGCTGGCGTTCTCTCTCGGGCAAGATCGCTGCGCCGAGTCACCGCAGCGCACGTTTCCGTGCAACCTCCGCATGTCGCTCGCGACGACCAACCTTGATGCCGACGCCATCGTGCAGATCCGGTTCTGCAACGCGGCGCTCGGTACCTGCGATCAGAACGCGCCCGAGCTGCGCTACCACATCGAGCACCCGTTCTATCGCGGGCAGCGCACGTTCTTCCGCACGGGCCCCACGAGCGCGTCGACCGGTAGCTACACGTACAACCTCACCGACGACTTCCCCGAGCTCTGCGAGCAGCCGGCCGGAGTCGACCTCGCGACGCGCGCGATCTGGCGCTGCCGGATCGAGGGATGCTTCGACTCGACGCGCGGTCAGTTCCCTTCGCCCGACTACGGTTGGTGCGTGACGGCGACCGGTCCCTCGTTCGGCCCCAGCGATGCGTGCGCGATGCCCGACGGGGCTCCAGGTGACGCGGGCGACGCCGGCGAGCGCGTCGTGGGAACGATCTCGGCGCATCCGCAGCACGAGTGCGATCTGCATGCATCGAGCTGTGCCGTCGTGGCGCTGGGCAGCGGCGGCTCGCCGCTCGGCGCGGCGTTCGGTCTCGGCGCGCTCGCGATGCTCGTGCGTCGTCGACGACGCCGTGCGTTCAAGCGCTGAGGCCGAGCCAGCGCAGAAAGCCGCGCCACCAGCGGCGCCAGAACGGAAGCGCGTCGAGCGAGCTCCGCGCGCTCGCGATGTTCGCGCGCGTCGCTGCTGGCGCCGGGCTCGACGCATTTGCGCCGACCGCGAGCGGCAAGATGGGGTCGAGCGTGGTCGGCTCTTCGTCGACGGAGCCCACACCGACCGCGGCCACGCTCCCGCTGGTCGACGGCGTGGCCGTCTCGCGGATCGAGCGCGACAGACGATCGACGCTGGTCGCCGCGCGCTCCTGGACGAACGCGACGATCTCGGCCGTCGGCGCGAGGTCCACGTCGGACATCGCCGCCGCCTTTCGCAGATCCCGCGCGAAGAGATCGGCGGACGCGTAGCGATCTTCGGGCTTGCGTGCGAGCGCCTTCAGCACCGCGGCGCCGATCGCCTTCGGGATCTCCGGCCGCACGATCTCGGGCGACTCGACGGTCTGGCCCAGCACGGAGTGATGCAGGTCGAGCAGCGACTTGCCGCGAAAGAGCTGAGTGCCGGTCAGCATCTCCCACGCGACGATGCCGAGCGAGAAGATGTCCGAGCGACGGTCGGCGGGCGCGCCCATCGCCTGCTCGGGCGAGAAATACCGGACCTTGCCCTTCACTTCGCCGGTGCGCGTCTTGGTGATGCGGGCGACGGCGCGCGCGACGCCGAAGTCGGTGATGCGGACGCGACCATCCGTGCCGACGAGGATGTTCTGCGGTGAGACGTCGCGATGCACGATCTCGAGAGGCGTGCCCGACGTATCGCGCGCCTCGTGCGCATCGTGCAGTCCGGCCGCCGCTTGGCACACCAGCTCACACGCGAGGCCGATCGGCCACGCGCCCGGCTTGGCCCGCGTGAGCTGCGAGAAGCTCGCACCGACGACGAGCTCCATCACGAGATAGGGCAGCCCTTCTTCGTTGCGGCCCAGATCGAGCGTGCTCACGACGTGCGGGCTCGAGATGTGCGCAGCGACGCGCGCCTCGTCGAGGAACATCGTGACGTACTTCTCTTCGTCGACGAGCTCGGGGCGCATCGCCTTGATCGCCACCAGCTTGGCGAACCCGCTCTCGCCCATGATCCGGCCCGCGTAGACCTCCGCCATGCCTCCCGACGCGACCTTCGCGATCACCTCGTACCGGCCGAACCGCGCGGGCAGTTCCTCGGCTTGCGCAGGGGAGCCAGACATCTCTCGTGTCGAGCGTAACAGCATCCTCGCGGCGCACGCGAAAATGGGGGCTGTGCGACGTGCTTCCATGCCAGCTGGATCGGGGCCTATCCTGCTCGTTGCATGCGCTCATTCTCGGGTTTCGTCGCGCTCGCGCTTCTGCTGGGGAGCTGCGCGCCGAGCCGATCCGTGCTCGTGCAGCTCGTCTCGAACATGGCTCCGGGGCGTGAGATCGACGCAGCCGACGTCGTCATCGCAACGAACGGCAACACGGTCGGCACGGGCTCTCTGTCGATCCCGTCGACCGCATCGCTCGGTCGCCCCGTCCGCATCGCGAGCTTCGTCGGTCTCGCCGGAGGTCGTTACGACATCGCCGTGACGCTGCGCCGCGGCAGCACGACGGTTCAGAGCCGCCACGTCACGCGCGACGTCGACGGCGCGACGGTAGTGACCGTGCTGATGACGCGCGAGTGCAACGGCGTCATGTGCCCTGGAGCCGGGGATCCTTCGGCGGAGGCGTGTCTCGGCGGTCGTTGCGTTCAACCGGGCTGCGACGAAGAGCACCCCGAGCTCTGCCCGATGCCTCAGTGTCACACCGACGCGGACTGCGCGGCGATGATGACGACCGTCGCTTGCGCGCCCGAGCGATGCTCGGCATCGGGGACGTGCTTCTCGCGGCCGGACGACGGGCTCTGCGCGAGTGGCCAGCTCTGCGACTCGCTGATCGGATGCGTGAGCGTGGGCAGCGACGCGGGGCCCTTGCCCAGCGACGTCGGCACGAGCGACATGGGCCAGCACGACTCGGGGCCGCCGCCGATGGATGCCGGCCACGATGGCGGTGTCGACGCCAACGTCGATGCATCGGGATGCGCGGTCGGCGCGCATTTCCACGGCGGCAGCTGTCACGCTTTCCTCGACGTGAACGGCGACGGAATCGGCGACCTCGTCGTCGGCGCGTCGGCGGAGAGCTCGACGAACGGCGCGGCGTATCTCTATCGCGGCTCGTCGATGGGCCCCGTGCTCGTCGGCAAGTTCACGACCACCAATGCCGGCGAGCACGTCGGAATGGCCGTCGCCGACGTCCACGACACCAACGGGGACGGCTTCGACGACGTCCTCGTCAGCGGGCACGCCTTCGGCCCCGGGCACGCGTACCTGATCCTCGGGCAGGCGTCGTTGCCCGCAACGCTCGCCTCCGCCGTCACGCTCGGCGCGCCCGGGTCCACCGAGTTCGGACAGTTCATGGCGGGGGTGGGCGACGTCGATGGTGACGGCCTCGCAGACGCCGTCGTGTCGGAGGACGGCCGCTCGCTCTCGCATCTCTATCTCGGCCACATGGGTACGGGGCTCGCCTCGCTTCCGATCGCCGACACGATGCCGCCGGATCTCTTCGGATCGTTCGCACCGGGAGACCTCGACGGAGACGGCGCGGGCGATCTCGCTCTTCCGGGCGCGCTCCTCTCGAACGAGCACGTGCACCTCTATCTCGCGCGCGCCGGTCGATTCCCGGCCGCGACGCCGACCGCGACGCTCATGTGTCCCGACGGCGCGAACCTCGGATACGGCGCGCTCGCGCGTGGAGACGTCAACGGAGACGGGCGAATCGATCTGATCGTGGGCGCGAGCGCCGACGGGACCGGCACCGTGTTCGTCTACCTCGCGCGCGCAGGGATGACTCCCGCGCTCGGACCTACCACGCGGATGACGGGGTCGACCGCGCTCGGCGCGGCGCTCACCGGTCTCGGCGACATCGACGGCGATCATTTCGAAGACGTCGCCGTCGCGAGCGACGTCACGGGCTCGGCGCGCGTGACGATCTTCCGCGGCACGGCCACGGGCGCGCTCGTGGCGGGCTCGAGCTACGTCCTGCCGGTGGTCGCGGGACGCACGCGCGTGATGCTCGACGCCACCGACCTGAGCGCAGACGGCGTCGTCGATCTGATCGTGGGCGATCCGATCGCAGGCCACGTCTACGTGGTGCGGGGGCCGCTCACCGCGGCGACGCTGACCACCAGCTACGATCTCGCCCCCATGGGCGCCGGGAGCTTCGGCGGCGCGATCGCCGCGCACTGACGCGCGCCAACGGATGCCGGCGACGCGTCGGCGTCGACGCTTGCGATCTTCGTCTTCGGTGCCGTCGCGGGACAAGCGCGCGCTTCACCTCCGCGAGGCGCGGAGGAGCGTTCCCATCGCGGCGCCCGAGAAGGAGAGCGCGTAGGCGGCGGCGAGTGCGAGCAACGTGCTGATTCCGGTGGGCACCAGGAGCATCGGCATGGGCGCATCGACGAATCGCACGAGCACGCGCACGACGAAGTAGCCGCACGCGATCAGCGCCGCCGTCGTCGGCAACGTCACGAAGGATGCGCGAACCGGCGATCGCACTGCGAGCCGAGCCATCGCGAACAGATCGGCGTAGCCGAGCGCCGAGCCGCTCGCAGACGAGAGCACGAAGCCCGTCACCACGTAGATCGTGGCGATCGCGAGCGTCCCGAGGCGCAGGAGCCTCGGCACGTGGAGCTGCGCGAGCTCGGGCATCACGAAGCTCAGGAGCGTCGCGAGCAGGCCGAGCGCGACGAGCACGCCGAGGCCGGGACGCAGGTAGTCTTCCATCAGGCGCCCCGGCAGCGGTGGCGGCTCTCGCTCGCCGAGGCGGGTCGCGGCGAGACACGAGGCGCTGCTCTGCAGGATCACTCCGACGCCGCCGACCGCGCTCAGGACCGCGAGCGCGCCGAGCCACGGACCGACCTCCATGCCCGTGCGCAAGCAGAAGAGCGCGCTCAGCGTCGTGCTCCACGCGAGCAGCCCGGAGAGAAGCAGCCGGAGAGGCCGACGTAGCGGCATCACGAGCGCGCTGGGTAGGGCGCGAAAGAACGGACGCGCGGCGACGTCGAGCGTCGGAGCGCTCGCACGACCGAAGCGAGCGGGCGAGGGCGGAGGTGGCGTGCTCGGCGTCGCCGGCTTCGGAGGCATGGATGGCGAGGACGACGACGACCTGGAGTCGGGCGCGTGCCACGCGCCCTCTTCCTTCACCACGATCGCGGGCGCGGTGATCGGCGGCGGTGCAGGCGATGCGCCATCGTCTTCGAGGACGACGATCGGAGGTCGCGGCTCCGGCGGCGCGTCTTGCGCGGTCGTCGGGCGCGCGGGGCGCTCGTAGCCCTCGTCCTCGGCCGACCAGTACAAGAGCTGGATCTTCTCCGGCGGCGCGTCGGGCGGCACGGGCGCGATCTCCGGCGCCTCGGTCTGCGGCTTCACGCGTGCGCCGAGCGCACGCAGCTCCGACACGATCTTCTGCGCGGCGGCCTCGTCCAGCGAGCGAACGAGCGTCGATGGTGCGCTCGCGAGCAGCGTCTCGATCTCGGCGGTGCTCTTCACCAAGCGCTGCGCGAGCGCGAGCAGCACCTCCGATCGGTCACGCTCGGGATCGAGCCCGATCATGACGACGTCGAAGCGCTCCGTCGGAGCTGCGGGCGTGCTCATCGACGGCTCACGTCGCTCGACGGAACAGATCGACGACGGCGCCCTCGCGCCCGGCCGTGCGTGCGCGCCCGCGGGCCCAGTCGCGCAGCTCCTTGATCTGCTCGGCGTACGTCTTGGAGAGCGGCACGACGTCGCGGGCCACGTGACGAAGATCGGCGTCGGTCGGCTCGCGGCCCAGCGCGAACGCGCGGTGCAGCGCGGCGACGACGACCTGCTCGAGCTCGGCGCCCGAGAAGCCGGAGCACGTCTCCGAGAGCCCGCCGAGATCGTAAGTCGACGGATCGCGCGCGCGCTTGCGCAGATGCAGCGCGAGGATCGTCTTGCGCGCGTCGAAGTCGGGCAGATCGACGAAGAAGAGATCGTCGAAGCGGCCGCGTCGCAAGAGCTCGGGCGGCAGGCCGGATACGTCGTTCGCGGTCGCGACGACGAACACGCTGCTCGTGCGCTCCTGCAGCCACGTCGAGAACGCGCCGAGCAAGCGCGCGGCGCGGCTGTCGGTGCCGCCGCGGCTGCCGGCGAAGCCCTTCTCGATCTCGTCGACCCAGAGCGCGACGGGCGCGAGCGTCTCGATCGCCTCGATCGCGCGCCGCATGCCTTCTTCGGCCGACGGCCCTTCGCCCCCCGCGCCGAGCACGCGCGGAAGATCGAGACGCACGAGCGGGACGCCGAAGCGCGCCGCGACGCACTTGGCCGCGAGCGACTTTCCGCAGCCCTGCACACCGAGCAAGAGCACACCGCGCGGGGCACGCAGACCGAAGCGCTGCGCCTTCGCGGTGAGTGCCGCGCCTCGCTCGTCGAGCCACTCCTTGAAGCTCTCGAGGCCGCCGAGCTGATCGATCGTGTCGGACACCGTCACGTGCTCGAGCCCGAGATCGTGCGCGAGCAGCGAGCGTTTCTCTTCGGCGAGCCGCTCGAGCGCACGCACGCCGAAGCCGTCGCCTCGCGCGATCGCGCCCGTCACGCATCGACGCAGTTGCACGCCCGAGAGGCCGGCCGAGAGCAGGACCACGCGCTCGAGATCGTCTTCGGGCTCCGTCGTGCCGGCCGCCGCGAGCACACCCTTGGCGATCTGTCTGCGCTCCGCCGCATCGGGCAGCGGCAGCACGATCACGCGCGCATGCAGGCGCAGCGACGAGGGCAGCTCTGCACGCTCGCCCACGAGCACCAGGCGTCGGTTCGCAGCCTCCAGCGCCGGCAGCGCGTCCTTCATGCGACGCAGCACGCGCGGATCGACGAGCCACGGCTCGAAGTCCAGCAGCACCGCGACCATCGGCCCGGAGTGCGCGAGCAGCGCATCGATCATGTCGAGCGGCTCCTTCGCCTCCGGCGCGATCGGCGTCAGGCCGCGGTGACAGCTCCACACCGCGAGCTCGGCGTCGTGCTCGGCCGCGGCCGCCGCGCACTGGTCGATCGCGCGCGTCTCTTCGGCGCTCACGAGCTGCACGAGGACGGTGCCGGCGCGCCACGCATCGATGAGCTCGGCCGAGATCGAAGGCATCAGTGCTCCACGTCGGCGGTGACCCGCACCGCCTCTTCGAGGCTCGTCGTGCCGAGCGCGACCTTGCGCACCGCGTGCTCGCGCAACGTCCGCAGACCGTCCTGTCGGGCCGCGCGATGGAGCGCTTCGGGCGTCGTGCCCTCCGCGATGAGCTGCCGCATGCGCGTGCTGTTGGCGAAGAGCTCGAACACCGCCGAGCGCCCGTAGAAGCCGGTGAAGCGGCAGCGCGCACAGCCGAGGCCGCGGCGCGCGAGGAGCTGGCCCGCGTACTCGTCGGGATGGCGCACGCCGAGCGCGGCCATCTCGTCGACGGTGAGCACGACGTCCTCGCCGCAGGCCGAGCACACTTTGCGCACGAGTCGCTGCGCGACCACGCCCGTCACGGTCGCCGCCACGAGGAACGGCGGCACGCCCAGCTCCGACAGACGCGCGACCGCGCCGACGGCGTCGTTGGTGTGCAGCGTCGAGAGCACGAGATGCCCGGTGAGCGCCGCTTGCAGCGCGTGCTCGGCCGTCTCGCGATCGCGGATCTCGCCGATCATCAGCACGTCCGGATCCTGTCGCAGCACGTGACGCAGCGCCTCGGCGAAGCTCGTTCCCGTCTTCACGTTCGCGGCGACCTGCGTGATGCCGTCCATCACGACCTCGATCGGATCTTCGAGCGTGAGCACGTTGAGCTCGGGCGTCGCGATCGCGCGCAGCGCCGAGTAGAGCGTCGTCGTCTTGCCCGATCCGGTCGGCCCCGTGACCAGCACGAGCCCGTTCGGGCGTGCGAGCCACTCCTCGAGCGTGCTCTTCTCGTCCTCGAGGAAGCCGAGCTCACTCAGATCGCGGAGCAGCATCCCGGGATCGAGCACGCGCACGACGATCTTGTCGCCGAAGGTCGTCGGCAGCGCCGCGACGCGCAGATCGAGGTCCGTCTCGCCGCGGCCGACGCGGATGCGTCCGTCCTGTGGCTTGCGCGACGAGATGTCGAGCCGCGACATGATCTTGATGCGGTTGGTGAGCGCGATGTGGAGCGCGCGCGGGATCCGATAGATCGTGTGCAGCACGCCGTCGATGCGCATGCGGACGACGCTCTCGTCGCGCTGCGGTTCGACGTGGATGTCGCTCGCGCGCTGATCGAACGCGTAGTTCAGGATGAAGTCGACCGCCGCCACGATCGGCGCCGCGGCGGGATCGAGGTCGGTGGCGCTGGCGAGGTTGAAGAACTGATCGAGATCTCCCGCGCCCTTCCGCGGCGCGCCGATCTGCGCCTGCGCGTGCTGGATGGAAGCGCGGAACCCGTAGAGCTCGGCGATCGCGCGCTGGATCTCGCTCGGCCCCGCGAGCACGGGCACGACCTCCTTGCGGACGAGCACGCGGATGCCCTGCATCAGCTCTTCGTCGAAGGGATTGGTGACCGCGAGCACGAGACCGCTCGCGTTCGACTCGAGCGGCATGATCCCGTGCTTGCGCGCGTAGGCGCGCGAGAACGTGCGCGTGACGAGGGCGGCGTCGAGCGTGAGGCGATCGATGCGGCGGTGGGCGATCCCCGCGAAGGTCGCGACCGCGGCCACGATGCGGTCCTCGTCGAGCACGTCGGGACGCTTGCGCGCATCGGGGAACTGGAACGATGCGAGCAGCTCGATCGGCGAGAGATCGGCGCCCCGCAGGCCGAGCGATTGTCGCGTGGGCGACTGCACGAGCCGCGTCCGATGCAGGCGCTCGCGCGTCAGGGCGAGCTTGCGCTGCTCTTCGGTCAGCGCCTTCAGCTCGAGCATCAGCTGCAGCAAGAGCTCGAAGTCGAATTCGGACGCGCGCCGTGGCTTCCGCATCGGGAGCCGCACGCTAACACGCGCACGCGACTATGCGTTCGCGAGTCGGTGCATCTCGTCGATCGCGGCGGCCAGCTCTTCGAGCACTTCGTGGTCGTAGCCGTCGCGCAGCGCCCCGAGCGACTCGCGGTAGAACCAGAGCGTGTCTTCTTTCGGCGCGCTGAAGCGGGTGAACGCTTCGTCGCCGACGCGCTTCTGATCGACGATCACCGACCGCGCGTTGTGCAGCTTGTCGCACGCGGCGATGAGCTTCACGTCGGTGCCAGCAGTACGCAGCTGCGAGAGGTGGGTCGTCTTGCGGATGCGCCAGGGCGCCTTCGGACGTGAGGCATCCTTGCTGTCGGACAGCGCGTCGACGAGGCGCGCGACGTTCGGGCCGAAGCGCTCTTCGATCTCGGTCACCGACGCACCGATGACGTCCTCGAGATAGTCGTGCAGCGCGGCGGCCACCATCTGATCGGCCGTTCCACCGTGCTCCATGACCATCGCCGTGACGGCGAGCAGATGGCTCAGATACGGCACGCGCGTCGCTTTGCGCGCCTTGAACCGAAAGCGCTCCGCCACGAAAGCGAGCGCATCGTCGAGCCGCGGGTCGTAGGTAGCGATCTCCATCGGTCTGCGCCGTGAGGCTCCATGATACTCGCGATCGCGTGGTCGCGGCTCGCGCACGCATCGGCAATGCGAGCGGTGCGCGCGAAAGCGCGTGTTAGACCGCCCGCGGAGGAATCAGCATGCGAAGAAAGCTCCCGAGCAAGGCGCGGTCGGTCATCACGGGCGCGGGCAGCGGCTTCGGTCGCGCCGTCGCGCTCGAGCTGGCGAGCCGCGGCGCACGCGTTCTCGTGTCGGATCGCGATCTCGCGAGCGTCGAGGAGACGGCGCAGCTCTGCAAGGCGCGCGGCGCGCAGGCGTTCGCGATGACGGCCGACGTGCGCGATCCAGCGCAGGTGGAGGCGCTCCAGAAGAAGGCCAAGGAGCTCTGGGGCGGCACCGACGTGCTCGTGAACAACGCGGGCATCGCCGTCGTGGGCGAGGTCGGCAAGATCCCGGTCGACGACTGGAAGCTGCAGGTCGAGATCAATCTCTACGGCCCCATCTGGGGCTGCCACTTCTTCGTCCCGGAGATGAAGGAGCGCGGCAACGGCTTCATCCTCAACGTCGCATCGAGCGCCGGGATCGTCGCCGCGCCGATGATGGGCCCGTACAACGTCACGAAGGCGGGCGTCATCGCGCTGAGCGAGACGCTCTTCACCGAGCTCGCGCGAGACAACATCCAGGTCACCGCGCTCTGCCCGACGTTCTTCCGCACGAACATCCACAAGTCCAAGCGCGCGTACGGCGGCGGCACGGGCGAGCGCACCGACAAGCTCGTGACGCGCGCGAAGTGGAGCGCCGAAGAGATCGCGACGATCGCGCTCGACGGGATGCTCGCCGGAAAGCTCTACGTTCTGCCGCAGCGCGACGCGAAGGCGACGTGGCGCGCCAAGCGCGTGCTCGGCCAGCGCTTCTACGATCTGCTCGGCATGGCGACGCGTCGCGGCGCGCTCGAGCGCGCGGCCAAGTAGCGCGACGGAAAGCGAAGAGCCCGCGCCTCTCGTTCTCGAGAGGGCGGGCTCTTGCGCGTAGATCGCGAATTACGTCGGCTCGGCCGCTCCGGTCCCTTCCGTCCGCGGGCTGCGCCCGTTCCTGCACGGGCCCTCCGGCGCGAGCACTCCTGCAATCATCAGTGCGCGGCGGGCGCCGCAGCGGCGGGCGTCGCGGCCGCGGACGTCTCGACCGGCTTGCCCGCGTCCATCCAACCCTGGATGCCCGCGCCCATCACGGCGACGTTCGTGTAACCGAGCGCTGCAGCAGCCTCGGCCGCCGTGTGGCTCGCCGTGCACGCTTCGTTGCCGCAGTAGAACACGAGCGACGCCGCGTGATCCGTCGGCAGCACGTCGGCCGTCACCGAGTCGTAGTGCACCCACGTCGCGCCCGGCACGTGGTGCGCATCGTAGGTCTCGCGGCTGTTCGCATCGAAGACCGCGAGCGCGCCGTCGTGCGCATCGACGTGACGTGCGACGTCGTCGACCGAGACGATCGTGAAGGGCACTTCGGTCGTGTGCGTCTCGGCGGACGCCTCGGACGAGGGCGTCGGCTCGCTCGATTCGGAGCCCGACGTCGTGTCGAGCGCCGCGGAGTCGCTCGAGGACGACGAGCCACCGCACGCAGCGAGAGAGCAGGCGAGAAACAGAGCAGAGAGGCGTCGCATGGGGAAATCTCCTTGTGGAAGGACCCCACTCGTAGAGCGTTGTCGGGAAAGAGGCAATCCCCCCCCTCCCGTCGCGCCGTCAGGGGCAGGCGCCGGCCAGCGTTCGCGCGCTTCGTTCTTCGCCGCTCATCCGCTCGAAACGCTGGTCGGCCTCCAACGTTCGTTGCGGAACGTTGCCCAGCTGTCTCCGGACGTTCGTGGTGCTCGCGTCGGGATCGGGCTCGGTACGATGCGTCTCGGCGAGGCTACCGGTGCAGCCGCCCGCGAGGAATCGGCTCACGCCGAAGACCGGATCTTCCATGCGCAAGTAGTAGGTGCGTCCCGCTTCGAGCGCCGTCGCGCGCACGACCGAGGCCGAGCTTCCCTCGAGCGCGTAGAACCGGTGATCGCCAGGCGTGACGTCCGCGGCGAACCACGCGTGGCCGCGCAGCTGTCCGAGATAGACGCCGAGCTCGTCGACGAGGCTGACCGTGTCGCGCCCGCTCGTCGGCATCACGAAGATCACCGTCGCATGACCTTCGACGGCGGCGGGCAGATCGTCGGTGGCGGAGCGACGCATCGCGTAGGTCGAGCCACCACAGGCGCAGAGCATCATCGTCGCGAGCACGGTGAGCGAACTTCGGAGGGCCGTCATGCCAGGCCTATATCACGGCTCTTCGCAGTCGCTTTCGGTCGACGGTACGATCGCGGCGTGGACGACGAGCCCGTGCTGGAGATCGACGGCGATCGGTTCGACGATCTGGCGGGCTTCTACGACGCCATCAGCGGGATCCTCGCGCCGGGCGTGTTCTGGGGCCGCAACCTCGACGCATTCAACGACGTCCTGCGCGGCGGGTTCGGAACGCCCGAAGGTGGTTTCGTGCTGCGCTGGCGGCACGCATCACGCTCGCGCGATCGGCTCGGATACCCGGAGACCGTTCGCTACCTCGAGCAGAAGCTCACGCGTTGCCATCCGACGAACCGCGAGCTCGTTCGGCAGGAGCTCGACGATGCGAGGGCCGGCCGCGGACAGACGCTGTTCGAGCTCTTGGTCGACATCGTCCGCGACCACGGCCCGGGCGGACGCCAAGCAGAGGACGGCGTCGATCTCGTGCTCGAGCACGACGCCTGAGCCCGACCGCGTCAGTACATCTCGTAGCCGAGCCCCGCCAGCAGCGTGATCGCCGCGTCGTTTCCGAACCACGTCGGATGCGCGTCGAACGAGAACACGAAGCCCGAGCGCCGACCGGGCCCGTGCTCGCCCGCGATGAACGCGATGCGGAAGTCGCCGCCGAGGTACGGGCCGGTTCCCGAGCACGCGAGCTGGTAGCGCGCGTCGCATCCCCACGTGAAGTCGAGCGCCGGGCCGAAGCCGATCTGGAAGAAGTCCTCGATCGTGAAGTCGACCATGAGCGAGTGGAACGCGAAGCCCGCGAGCCCGTCGCCGGGGCTCGGGAGAAAGCGTCCGAGCAGGCCCTGCGCCTGGAGGTACACCGCGACGACGCGATTGATCTGCACGCCGATGCGCAGCTCGGCGCCACCGAGCGCGCCGTGCGCCGCGCCGACGAAGCCGCCGCCGACGCCGCTGACGCCGAAGCGCACGCGCGCATGCTGCGCCGACACGGGTGAGGCGGAACCGGCCAGCAGCGCGAGCGAGAGCGCCAGCGCCGCGGCGATCGGCCATCCGCTTCGGTGCGCGCGAATCGGTGCAGGGGCCAGCGTGATCGTCGTCTCTCGTGTGCTCATCGGATCTCCCAGCGGCGTGGCCGCGGGAGGGCGAGTGCAAGAGCGTGCCCAGGGCTCAGCCGATGCGGCTCTGCGCTCGTTGTGCGAGGAGCGCGTCGTCGAATCGCAGATCGATCGTGGCGAGCAGCGCCTGCATCCGAGGATCGTCGAGCGCGGCCGTCAGGCGCTTCGCCTCGGCGTCGGTCTCCGTCGTCGTCGCGGCTCCGTGCCACACACGTCGCATCGCGCCCGCGGCGGCCGGCACGACCTTGCGGATCGGCCCGAGCGCGACCGAGAGCACGCCTCGGACCGCGTCGAGATCGAGACCACGACGCGCACGATCGAACGCGATGCGCACGTCGCGCGCGTAGGCGAGGCGCTCTTCTTCCGAAGCGGCGAGCGGATAGCGTCCGTCGGCGAGCACACGCTCGATCGTGCGGCCGAGCGCGAACACCTCGATCAGATCACGGCTCGCGAAGCGAATGCTCAGGAGCACGGCGATCGGAAAGAAGAACAGACGCAGCGGCGCCCAGAAGAGCGCGCCGAGACATCCGAGACAGCCATCCGATGCGGCGCCCAGCCGGACGACCTCGGGCGGCGTGAGCGCCTCGGCACCCGCGGAGCGCGCGACGACGACGCGCGCGATCCGTTCGCGGACGTAGTCGTCGAGAAACGGAATCGGCACGTAGCGCGCGAGGATGAACGCCAGCGCGAGCATCGATCGCAGACGAAGCGGGTCGTTCATCCGCGCACCACGAGCGCCACGCCGGACGCGAGCAACATCACGAACACCATCGTGCGGAAAGCAGTCACCGGCAGACGTCGGAACGCCAGCTCGCCCGTGATCATTCCGAGCGCGACCGCGGGCAGCAATGCGAGCGTGAGCCCCATGGCTGCGGGGCCGATGTCCCCGCGGATCGCGTAGAGTGAGAGCAAGACGACGTTCAGGATCACCCAGAGCGCCGAGAGCGTCGCGCGGTAGCGATGCTTCTCGTGCAGGATGCGGCTCGCGACGTACACGGCCATCGGTCCGCCCGTCATGAACGCGCCGTGGATCGCGCCGCCCGCGATCAAGAACGCGGCCTCGGCGACGCGGGGCAAAGGCGCGCTCGCTTCGCTCGTCTGGCGTGCGCGCCAGAGCTCGACGGCGCTGACCGCGACCAGAAACGCGCCGAACAGACGCTTGAGCACCGAAGGGTCGGCGGCCCAGAGAAGCGCGAGACCGAGCGGCATGCCGAGCGCCATGAACGGGACGAGCCGGCCGAAGAGCACGCGCCGATCGATCTCGCGGTGGTAGCGCAGCACGAGATAGCTCGAGAGCAGCAGGTTCAGCGGCGCGATCGCCGGAAGTAGCAGCTCGAGATCGACGAAGAACGATCCGATCGCGACGGTGATCAGCGTCGCGCCGAAGCCGAGCACCGTCTCGACCGAGAAGGCGAGCCACGCCGCGCACGCGAGAGGCAAGAGCAGCGCGAGCGAGGGGAACGAAATCACCGCGCGCGAGCATAGACGTTCTCGGTATCTTGTCCTTCGATGCGTACGACGATCGGCCGGCGTGACTTCGCTCTGGGCGCGCTCGCTGCGTCGCTCGGCGGCTGTTGCTTCTCCGGACGAGCCGAAGATCGCGTCGCGCCGCCGCCGATGGTGGTACCGCCGCCGCCCGTGCGCGTCGTATGGGAGCCGGCGCGTACCGTCGTGTTCGCGGCCGGGCTCCTGCGCTGGGCACGCTCCGATCTCTACGACGGGATGTCGCGCGTCGAGCGCCGCGATCAGGCGCTGATCGACACGCTCGAGCATCGCGGCGTTCCACGATCGCGCATCACGTTCCTGCGCGACGATCAGGCGACGCTCGCGGCGGCGCGCGCCGGCTTGCGCGCTGCGATCGAGTCGGCCGCGCCGGACGACACCTTTCTCTTCTACTGGGCGGGCCACGGCGATCGTACCGACGCCGGACAGAGCTACGCCGTGACCTACGACGCGGGAGACGACACGCCCTCGACGTGTCTGGGCTACGACGAGATCGTCCGGACGCTCGAAGAGCGCGGCCGCATGCAGCACGCGCTCCTGTTCGCCGACACGTGTTACTCGGGCGCGCTCGCCGACGCGGTGATGGCGCGCAGCGGCGGCCCGGCTCGCGCGGGCTTCGGGGCTTCGAGCGCGAGCCAGACGTCGACGGGCGCGTGGACGTTCACCGACGCGATCATCGAGTCGTTCGAAGGCACGGCGAACGCCGATCGCGATCGCGACGGCGTGGTGCGCGTCGGCGATCTCTCTCGCTTCGTCGAGGAAGAGATGGCCTTCGCAGACGGTCAGCTCGCCAACGTGCGCCAGAGCGTGGCCTTCCCGCTCGCGATGGAGCTCGCCGCGGCGGTGGCTGCGCCGTGTGCGCGCTACGGCGAGCGCATCGAGGTGCTGCAAGACGGAAACTGGTGGCCCGCGACGATCACCGGCCAGCCGGCAGGCCAGCTCGCGGTGCACTACGACGGCTACACCGAGCAGTGGGATGCGACCGTCGATGCGAGCGCGACGCGGCCGTACGCGCCGACGACGTACGCGCCCGGCACGCGTGTCTCGGTCCAGTGGAACGACGCATGGTATCCGGCCGTCGTGCGCGAGGCGCGGCTCGGCGTCCATCTCGTTCACTACGACGACTACGCGGACACGTGGGACGAGTGGGTCTCGATCGATCGCGTCCATCTCGCATGAGCGGCTACCGCGGCCGCTTCGCTCCGTCGCCGACGGGCCACGTGCACCTCGGCACCGCGCGAACGGCGCTCGTCGCGTGGCTGCGTGCGCGTCACGAGGGCGGTGCGTTCGTGATGCGCATGGAAGATCTCGACGGGCCGCGCGTCCGGCCCGGCATGGCCGAGGCGATCCTCGAGGATCTGCGCTGGCTCGGTCTCGACTGGGACGAAGGCCCCGACGTCGGCGGACCGTACGGTCCCTACGTGCAGAGCGGGCGCTTCGATCGCTATCGCGAGGTGCTCGAGATGCTGCGTGCGCGCGGGCTCGTCTATCCATGCACGTGCACGCGGCGGGAGCTCGCGATGAGCGCGAGCGCGCCGCACGGTGACGAGCCCGTGTATCCCGGCACGTGTCGCCTCGGGCCGACGCATCCCGAGCGGCCGGCGGCGATGCGCTTCCGCTTCGAGCGCGGGGAGCCGTTCGTCGATGCGATCGTCGGCCCGTGCAGCGACGGAATCCTGAGCGGCGATTTCGTCGTCGCGCGCAGTGACGGCGTGTTCGCCTATCAGCTGGCGGTCGTCGTGGACGACGTGGACATGCGCATCACCGAGGTCGTGCGCGGCGCGGATCTGCTCTCGTCGGTGCCGCGACAGATCGCGCTCTTCCGTGCGCTGGGCGCGGAGCCGCCGACGTTCGCCCACGTGCCGCTGGTGCTCGGGCCCGATGGCGAGCGCCTCGCCAAGCGCCACGGGGCGATCGCGATCCGCGAGCTGCGCGCGCAGGGACAGACCGCGCCAGAGATCGTCGGACGTTTCGCGTCGAGCCTCGGGATGGTCCCCGAAGGAACGCGCGTCCTGCCGCGCGATCTGATCGCCGACTTCGCGCTCCCGAGACGGGCGCAGTGATACGGTTCGCGCGATGAGCGCGACCGAGTTCGACGTCGTCGTGATCGGCGGGGGCCTCGCCGGCATGGCCGTGCTGCGCGACGTCGCGCGACGCGGCGCGAGCGCGATGCTCTTCGAGCGGGGCGATCTCGTCTCGCGCGGATCGATGGCCGCTCATGGGACGATCGACACGCTCGATCTCGAGCTCGACCGCGGGCTCGACGCGAGCACACGCCGCGCGCGCGAGGCGGAGGCCGCGATCCTCGTGACGAGCGCGCCGCACCTCGCGCGGCTCGTGCCGGTGATTGCGCTCTCGTCGGGCGAGCGACGCGGAAGGGCGCTGCTCGCACGCTGGGATGCGACGCTCGCCCTGCGAGCGCGTCGAGGCGAGCCGATCGATCGCGAAGCGCTCGATGCGCGCGCGGCCCGCGAGCGCGAGCCGGGGCTCTCGATCGACGACGAGCGCGGCGCGATCGTGACGCGGAGACTGCGCCTCGATGCGCATCGGCTGGGCCTCGCGTTCGCGCGCGACGCGATCGAGCACGGCGCCGAGCTGCGGCTGCACGACGAGGTCGTCTCGATCACGCACGAGGGCAAGAGCGCGCGCGTGAAGACGGCGACGTCGGAAGTGACGGCGCGTGCGGTCGTGCTCGCGACCGGCGCGTTCGCGATTCCGGGCACGTCACCTCCGCCGGCCGAGCGTCGCGTGCACCTCGTGATCGAGCACTCGCTGACGACGCACGCGATCGTGCAGCACGACGCGTCCATCGTCCCGTTCCACAACGTGACGATCGTCTCGAGCGCCGCGGCGCCGTTCGATGGCGCGGTCGACGACACGCGCGTGAGCCGCACCGAGGTCCGCGCGCTGCTCGCCTCGCTCGGTCGCGTGCTGCCGGATCTGCGACCGGCGCGCGTCGATGCCGCCTACGCGTCGGTCCGTCGGATCGCGAGCGCGAGCGATCCTCTCGCGATGCCGCACGGCTCATCCTGGAGCGCTCGCGCACGCGCCGAGCAGCTCGGAAAGAAGATCGCGTTGGAGCTCGGCCTCTCGGCCGAGAGCGGCACGACCACCGCGAAGGTTCCCGGCGGAGAAGAGGTCGTCGACTCGTTCGCGTTCGCCGAGCGGCTGACGATTCCGGAAGCGAGCGCGCGTCGGCTCGCGCTGCGACATGGTGCGCGCGCGATCGATCTCGGCGCGCGCATCGCCAAGCGCCGCATCGAGGCCTCCGTCGTGTGCGCGTGCGAGCCGGTGATGGAGGCCGAGATCCGGCACGCAGTGCATCTCGAGCACGCGCGCGACGTGTGCGACGTCGGTCGCCGAACCGGTCTCGGTCACGGACCGTGCGGAGGCATGCGGTGCGCGCATCGCGCGGCAGAGATCGTGCGCATCGAGCGCGCGCTGCCGGCGAGCGAGGCCCACACGATGACGCGGCGATTCCTGGCCGAGCGCTGGGTCGCGCGTGCGCCGGCCCTCGATGCGACCACGCTCGCGCAAGAAGAGCTCGCGCACGCGCGCTGGGCCTCGTCCGATCCCGGCCGGTTCGGTACGGATCAAGAGCCGAAGAACGGATGAGCGAGGTCGTCGTCGTCGGTGGCGGCATCGCCGGGCTCGCCGCCGCGCTCGCGGCGACGGCCGAGGGCGCGCGCGTGACCGTGCTCGATGCGCGTCCCGGTGCGACGTCGCTCGCCGGCGGCGCTTGGGACTTCGGTCTGCCGCCCGCGCCATCGGATCGAGCGCTGACGGAGACGCGATCGTCGGCCGAGCTGCTCGGAGTCTTGACGCGCACGCATCCCACGCATCCGCTCGCGCCGCATGCGGCCGAGCTCGCCACGCTCGCGCAGGCCTCGCACGACGCGGTTCTCGGCGCGCTCGCGATCTACGCGCCGCTCGCGCTCGATCGACCGCCCGCGCTCGTATCGACCGACACCGGTCTCGTGCGATCCGTCGCGACGGCCCAGCGCGCCGTGCTCGATCTCGCGGCCCTTCCGACGGGTCGCATCGCCGTCGCTACGTTTCCCGCGGCGCGCGCGCACGATGGAGCGTTCGTCGCTGCCTCGCTCGGCGAGCTCAGCGCCCTGGCCGGCGACGCGCGTCGCTTCTGCGCCGTGGAGGTCGAGATCCTTCGCCGCGGTCGTGACGTGTGGCTGCATCCGCACGAAGCGGGCGCTCTCTTCGACGACGATCGCGCGCGCGATCGGCTGGTGCGCGCGCTCGGACGCGCGCTCGGTGGTCAGAGCTTCGATGCGGTGCTCTTGCCGCCCTTGCTCGGCGAGCACGACGACACGGCGTGGTCGCGCGTGCGTGCCGCGCTCGACATGCCGATCGGCGAATGGGCCAGCTCGCTCGCGGGGCCGCAGAGCGCGCGTCTGGTCCGTGCGCTCGCGCGGAGCTTCGCGCGCAGCAAGGCGAGCTACGAACGATCGCCCGTCGTGCGTGCGAGCGAGGGCACGCTCGAGACGGAGCGCACGACGCATCGCGCCGGCGCGGTCGTGCTCGCGACCGGCCGTCATCTGGCGGGCGGGCTCGTGTTCCGACGCGAGAGCGAGATCGAGCCGCTCTTCGGCCTGCCCGGCTATCTCGACGGCGCGCCGCTCTCCTCGTCCGACACGAGCGCGCTCTTCGATGGCGATCACCCGGCGGGATTCCGCGTGGGCGTCGGCGTCGACGACGCGATGCGCCCGCTCGATGCGAGCGGCAAGCCCAAGAGCGCGACGCTGTTCGCTGCGGGCAGCATTCTCTCCGGCGTCCCGATCGCAGGGGAGGGCGGCGGCCTCGGAATCGCGGCCCTGACGGGCTGGATCGCGGGGCGAAACGCCGCGCGCGCTGCTGCGTCATGAAACCGCACTTCGAAACGATCCTCGATGCGATCGACGCGGTAAGTTAGGCGTCGATGTCTTCTCGTGTCTGGCTCCTCGCGCTTTGCTTCCTCGGATCGTGCGGCCCCGCGCCCACGCGCGCGGTCAGCGTCGCGTTCTCCGGCCGCGTCGGCGACACGCCGTTCGCATGCGGTCAGACGTACCCGAACGTCGGCACGACGAGCACGACCTTCACCGGTCTCGACTTCCGCTTCTACGTGCACGACGTCGCGCTCGTGACGAGCGACGGCCGCGCGGTCCCGATCGCCCTGACGAACGACGGCGAGTGGCAGTCGCAGGGCGTGGTGCTGCTCGACTTCGAGAACGGTGATGGCTGCGAAGAAGGCAACGCGCCGATGAACCTCGTCGTGCGCGGCACCGTGCCCGCCGACGGCACCGTCTTCACCGGCGTCCGCTTCCATCTCGGTGTGCCGGCCGCGCTCGATCACCTCGACGCCGACAACCAGCCCTCGCCGCTGAACGTGACGTCGATGTTCTGGGGCTGGGCCGACGGCTACAAGTTCTTCCGCGTCGATGGCCGCACGACGGGTCAGCCCGCCGGCATGCGCTTCCATCTCGGTGCGACCGCGTGCAGCGGCGATCCGCGCACGGGCACGCGCGTGTGCGCGAACGAGAACGATCCCGAGATCACGATCACCGGTTTCGACGTCGATCACGACACCGTCGTCGCCGACATCGCCGGCTTGTTCGCCGCGAGCGATCTCGATCACGACATGGGCGGTGCCGCTGGGTGCATGTCCGACACCGACGATCCCGACTGCACGGCGATGTTCGCGGCGATCGGCATGGGCGGCACGCAGACGACCTTCCGCGTCGTGCACGGAGGGATTTGATGCGACGAATCGCTTTCGTCTTCGTCCTCGTCGTAGGTTGCGCGCCGGCCGCCGCGCCCGCGTACGAGTGGGATCTGCCGACTGGGTTCCCGACGCCCATCGTGCCGGCCGACAATCCGATGAGCGACGAGAAGGTCGAGCTCGGGCACTTCCTCTTCTACGACACGCGCATGAGCGGCAACGGGACGTACTCGTGCGGCTCGTGCCATCAGCAGTCGCACGCATTCACCGATGCGCTGCCGGTGAGCATGGGCTCGACGGGTGACATGACGCCGCGGGGTGCGATGTCGCTCGCGAACGTCGCGTACAACCCGGTGCAGACGTGGGGCAACCCCAACCTCGTCGCGCTCGAGGACCAAGCGATGGTGCCGATGTTCGGGGCGCATCCGAACGCGGTCGAGCTCGGTCTCGCCGGAATGGAAGACGCGCTCGTCGCGCGCATCTCGGCCGACCCGATGTACCCGCCGATGTTCGCGGCCTCGTTTCCCGGTCAAGCCAACCCGATCACGGTCGCGAACATCGTGCGCGCGATCGCGTGCTTCGAGCGCACGATCTTCAGCGGCGATTCGCCCTACGATCGCTACACGTACCAGAACGACTCGAGCGCGATGAGCGACTCGGCGCTGCGCGGACAAGCGCTCTTCTTCGCCGAGCGCATGGACTGCTTCCACTGCCACGGCGGATTCAACTTCACCGACGACGTGATGCACGGTGGGACGGTCATCCCCGGCATCCAGTTCCACAACACCGGCCTCTACAACATCGACGGGCGCGGCGGCTATCCGGCGCCGAACCGCGGCACGTACGAGATCACGATGGATCCGCGCGACATGGGCGCCTTCCGCGCGCCGACGCTGCGCAACATCGAGCTGACCGCTCCGTACTTCCACGACGGCACCGCGGCGACGCTCGAGGACGTGCTCGATCACTACGCGGCGGGCGGGCGCACGATCACGACCGGACCGAACGCAGGCGTCGGCGCGGAGAGCCCGCTCAAGAGCATCTTCGTCCACGGCTTCACGCTCACCGACCAGGAGCGGCAGGACGCGCTCGCGTTCTTGCGCAGCCTCACGGACGAGTCCTTCCTGACAGACACGCGCTACGCCGACCCGTTCCATCGATGAGCGCGGACGTGGCGACGCCCGCGGACGCGCGCGAGCTCGGGCCGATGCTCGCGCGTGCGTTCGACGCCGATCCGATGTTCCGCTTCATCCTTCCGTCGGACGCGTCGCGCGTGCGGCAGCTGACGACGTTCTTCGGTGGCGTCGCGCGTCACGTGTTCACGCCGATCGGCGCGAGCGTGCGTCTGCCGAACCACGGAGGCGCGGCGCTCTGGCTCCCGCCGGGCGTCGCGCAGACGCGGTTCGTCTCGTCGATCCTGGTCGCGCCCTCGATCGCGCTCGGCCTCGGCACGGGCATCGCGCGCGCACTGCCGCTCTTCACCGAGATGGAGCGCGCTCACCCGAAGGAGCCGCACTTCTATCTCGCCGTGCTCGGCATCGATCCCCCGCTGCAGGGCAAGGGCTTGAGCAAGTCGTTGCTCGCGCCGACGCTCGCGCGCGCCGACGCCGATCGCAAGCTCGCGTATCTCGAGACGGCGAAGGAATCGAACGTCGCCTACTACCGGCGCTTCGGCTTCGACGTCACGCGCGAGGTCCGTCTGAAGGACACGCCCCCGCTCTGGTGCATGACGCGCACGCCGCGCTGAGCGCGACGAGGCCCCACGCGAATGCGCAGGGCCTCGAATGCGATCAGCGACGAGTCACTTCTTCTCGATCGCCTGGATGTCGAGGACGATCTCGATGGTCTCGCCGACGAGCACGCCGCCCGCTTCCAGCGTCTGGTTCCACGTCAGGCCGAAGTCCTTGCGGTTGATCTTCGTGTGCGCCGCGAACGCTGCGCGGTTGCCGCCCCACGGATCCTTCTGCGTGCCCTCGAACGTCGTGTCGAGCGCGACCTCCTTCGTCACGCCCTTGATCGTGAGATCGCCGACGAGCTTGTAGTCGTCGCCGTTCTTGTCCACGCGCTTGCTGACGAACGTCATCTTCGGGAACTTCTCGCTGTCGAAGAAGTCGGGCGAGCGCAGGTGTCCGTCGCGCTTGTCCTCGTGCGTGTTGATGCTCGCGGTGTCGATCTCGACGGAGACCTTCGACTTGGTCAGGTCGGCGAGGTCGAGCTGGAGCGTGCCGGTCCACGTACCGAACGTGCCGCGCACCTTCGTGATGACGAGGTGACGCGCGATGAACGCGACGCTGGAGTGAGTGGGATCGAACGTGAACGTGCTGAGTGCCATGACGGGAGCTCCTTCTGATGACGAACAACGTGTAGCGCGACCGGCCCTTCGAGGAGTGGGGCAAATCCGGAACGCTGCGTTTCACGAACCGCGTCCTGAGCCCTTGACCGGCCGCGGCGAAGTCCCTAGCGTGAGTGCTGCGCGTTCCTCTGTCGGGTTTGGTTTGGTCCACGGACAAGAATCCCGAGCGACCTTGATCCTAGGGAGCCTTTCTCGTTCGCGGTGTGCTGACCCAGCGTTCTTCACTGGGGTGCCTGAAGCGAGCGATACCGGGCGCCCACCTCACTAGGCATCTGGGGTTCTTTCCTCGACCGCCGGCTCGTTGGTACGGACGCGTACTATTTCATGGGCGCCGAGCGCCTCGACACCCGAGAGATCAGCCGCCGTCCCGAGCCGCATCCGCGGTCGGCGCATCGGCCGTCGCAGCGTCGGCGCTCGCCGCATCGTGAGCGGGGCCCGCGTCCGGGATCGGCGCGTTCGGGTCGACGCAGATCGAGATCGCCTCGTCCGTCGCCGGCCGACACGTCGCGCCGCCGAAGCAGGCCGTCGTGCAGCTGATCGTGCAGTGGTCCTCGGCGCACACGAGGCTGCTCTCGCACTCGCGGCCCGGAATCGTCGCGCAGCCCTGATCCTCGGGCACCGCGCAGTGTCCGACCAAGCAGAGGTTCGTCGCCGGGCAGTCGGCGCCCGTGGCGCACCGGATGCGGCAGCGGTGCAGGCTGCACTCGAGCGGGTGCTGACAGTCGACCGGAAACTGGCACCAGCCGCCCGCGACCGAGGTTCTCGCATCGCATGCGGCCGCCAGCAGCAGGGCGCACGCGATCACACACCGGTTCATCACTGCGAAGCGTAGCTCGCGGCGAGCGGCCGGTGTAGCTTCGGCCCCGCGTGGGCAAGCGACTCGCGATGGGGTTGTTGAAGGGGCTCGTGATCGGCCTCGCGATCGGCGCGAGCATCACGTACGGCGCTCGTCTGTCGACGCCGTCGGGCCACCTGCTCGCATACCTGCTCGCGGCCGGCGTCGGCGGGACCACGGGCATCTTCGCGGGCCGTGCGCCGTGGAAAGACGGCGCGTGGATCGAGGCATCGATCAAGGGCGTCGTCGGACTGGTCGTCGCGCTGGTGCTCTACTGGCTCGGCGCCACGTATGCGGCCGCGCCGATTCCGTGGCCGGGCGCGGCGCATCCGGTTCCGTGGACGTCGCTGCCTGTCCTCTATCTGTCGGCGATCGGCGCGCTCTACGGCGCGCTCGTCGAGCTCGATCACGACGACGGCGAGGCCAAGCCGAAGGCGACCGCGAAGAAGTCCGCCGCGAAGGCGCGCGTCTCGGCCGCGGACGATACCGAGCTCGCGGACGATGCCCCGGCGGCCACGCGTGCCGCACGCAAGAGGTGATTGAGGACATGACCGACACGCGCGTCTCCATCGGACCCAGCTCCGCCGACGAGGTCGGCTGGACGCTCGATCGCCACATCCTCGAGCGGCAGCGTCGCATCTCGGGCGCGACGGGCGACTTCACCGGCCTCTTCCAGAGCATCGCGCTCGCGTGCCGCGTGATCGCGAGCAAGGTGCAGAAGGCGGGCCTCGCCGACGTGCTCGGCGCGACCGGCGCCGTGAACGTGCAGGGCGAGACCGTGCAGAAGCTCGACGATCTCGCCAACCGCGTGCTCGTGCGCTGCGTGGAAGCAGGCGGTCACGTCTGCGTGATGGCGAGCGAAGAGAACGAAGACATCATCCCGATCCCCGCGCAATACCCGCAGGGCAAGTACGTGCTGATGTTCGATCCGCTCGACGGAAGCTCGAACATCGACGTGAACATCTCGATCGGGACGATCTTCTCGATCCATCGCCGCATCACGACGAGCGGCCCCGGCACCGCAGCCGACTGCATGCAGGCCGGCTACAAGCAGGTCGCTGCCGGCTACGTCATCTACGGCTCGAGCACGATGCTCGTGTACACGACGGGCGACGGCGTGCACGGCTTCACGCTCGACCCGCTCGTCGGGGAGTTCTTTCTCTCGCACGAGAACATCCGCATCCCCAAGACTGCGCCGACGTACTCGATCAACGAGGGCAACACGAGCAAGTGGACGCCGGGAACGCGCGCCTGGATCGAGCGCCTCAAGACCAAGGAAGCACCGGGCGGCAAGCCATACGGCCTTCGCTACGTCGGCACGCTGGTCGCCGACTTCCACCGCACGCTGCTGCGCGGCGGCGTGTTCGCGTACCCGGGCGACAAGAGCGCGCCCGAGGGCAAGCTGCGGCTGCTCTACGAGGCATCGCCCATGGCGTTCATCGCCGAGGCGGCGGGCGGCGCTGCGAGCACCGGCACGCAGCGCATCCTCGACGTCGAGCCGACGAGCCTGCACCAGCGCGTGCCGCTCTTCATCGGCAGCAAGGACGACGTCGCGCTCGCCGAAGAGATGCTCCGAGCATCGGGCGGCTGACTCTTCCGCCGGATTTCCGTCGCTGCGTGTGACGTGCGCGCACCAACAGGGGCGCATGTGCCGCGAAAACCGCGCGGAACTGGGGCGCACGTCGTTGGTACGGCGCCTGCTCTACATCGAGGCGTGGAGCACTTGTCGTCGATGGATCTGGTCGAGCGCGTCATGCTCGATGCCCTCGCCCAGCGCGTGGGGCCGGAGGAAGCGCCCGAGGTGCTCCGCCGCTCGATGATCGGCACGCCGGTGCCGCCGGCGGACGGTGATGCGCACGATCTCACCGAG
>CAYSCF010000068.1:0-25953 GCA_964429305.1 uncultured Sandaracinaceae bacterium
CGGCGCGTGCGATCCAGGCCGGTCGCGTGTGGACCAACTGCTACCACCTCTATCCCGCGCACGCGGCGTTCGGCGGCTACAAGCAGTCCGGCATCGGACGCGAGAACCACAAGATGATGCTCTCGCACTACCAGCAGACGAAGAACATCCTCGTGAGCTACGACGAGAAGCCGATGGGATTCTTCTGATGTCGGACGTCGACGCGCTCGATCGCGTCGAAGCCACGGAGGCGGCGATCGAATTGATTCGCCGTCTCCGTGCGCTGCATGGCGAGCTGATGTTCCACCAATCGGGTGGCTGCTGCGATGGCAGCTCGCCGATGTGTTACCCGAAGGGCGGGTTCAAGATCGGCATGCGCGACGTGCGCATCGGTAGCGTCGACGGTTGCGACTACTTCGTGGGTGGCGCGCAGTGGGAGACGTGGAAGCACACGCGGCTGACGCTCGACGTGGTGCCGGGCCGCGGCGGCGGGTTCTCGCTCGAGGCGCCCGAGGGCGTGCGGTTCCTCGTGCGGTCGGATCTCTGCGAGGTGCCCTAGACGATCACACTCGACTCGGGCTCCTCCGAAGGCCCCTCGCGACGCAGTGTGATCGTGATCTCCGCACCACCGAGCTCACTCGCGTCGCCGAGGCTCACGGTGCCGCCGTGATCGGACACGATCCGATCGACGATCGCCAAGCCCAGGCCCGTGCCGTGCGACTTCGTCGTGTAGTACGGCTCGAGGACGGCCGTGCGCGCATCGCTCGGAATCCCGGGCCCGTTGTCGGATACGATGATGCGCACGCCGTCGTTCTCCGCGCGCTCCAGCCGCACGATCACGCGCCCGCCGACATCGCCCTGCTTCTCGCGCGCGGCATCGCACGCGTTCTGCACGAGGTTCACGAGCACCTGCGTGAGCTGCTCGCGATCGGCGCGCACGCTCGGCAAGCGCTCGTCCTTGACGAGCTCGACGCGCACGCCCTTCGCGGCCTCGGGCAGCGTCGCAGCGGCCGCCGGCAGATCGTGCATCGACACGACCTTCTCCACGACCTCGGTCACGTCGAGCGACTCGGCCTTCGGTCGCGGCATGCGCGCGAAGCGTGAGAACTCGGTGACGATTCGCTCCAGACGCGCCGTCTCTTCGAGCACCGTCTTCGTCGACTCGTCGAAGATCTCGTCGAAGTCGGGATGCTTGCGCGCATGCGTCTTGCGCAGCGTCTCCATCGCCATCTTGATCGGCGTCAGCGGGTTCTTGATCTCGTGCGCGATGCGGCGCGCGATGTCGCGCCACGCGGCGATGCGCTCGGCCCGCGCCAGACGTGTGCGCGCATCGCGCAGCTCACGCGTCATGCGGTTGAACGCGCTCGCCGTCGGCGACGACCCGTCGAGCGTGACGTCGAGATCGCCCTCCCCGACCCTTCGTGCGGCCGCCTCCAGCTTGCGATCGACACGCGGCGCCGCGCCCCCGAGCAAGAGCGCGAGGATCGCGAGCAAGAGCGCCGTCGCACCGGCCGACACCAGCGTGCGACGCGACGGCTCGCGCGGCGGCGCCACGTACCGAGTCGCGAGCACGACGTCGCGCGTGCCGCCTTCCCACGGGATCGTGATGCGTCGCACCACGTCGTGATCGGACGGCGGGCTCGTGGTCACGTCGAACGCATCGCCGAGCTCGCGCTCGAACGCGACCGGCTCTCCGCGATCGAGCGCCGCGCTCGTTCGCTCGTACGCTTCGGCGCGACGATCGGCCTCGGCCTCGGCCTGTTCGCGCGCCAGCGCGCGCGCGTCGTCCGCGATCCATCCCGACACGACGACGACGGCGCCTGCGCCGATCGCGGCCACGAGCAGCGCGAAGATCAGACGGCGAATCACGGAGCGGTCCCTGCGTCCGCGGCCGCCTCTTCCTCGTCGAACTGCTGCATCAGGAACGCGCTCGGATCGAGCACGCCCGCCTCGCGCGCCGTCTCGGTCGGCTGCGTTCCGTCGACGAACACTTCGTCCATCGCGTCCGACTGTCCTTCGTACGCCAAGAGCCCGCTCGCCGGATCGATCGAGACGTGCACGACGCCGGGCGGCTCCGGGAACGCGACCGCCGGTCGTCCCTGCGTTGCGGCGCGGATCACGTCCATCCAGATCGGCAGCGCGGCGCGCGCGCCGCTTTCGCGTCGACCGAGCGGGCGCATGTCGTCGAAGCCGACCCACACGACCGCGACCGTGTCCGGCGTGTAGCCCGCGAACCACGCGTCGCGCGCGGAGTTGCTCGTGCCGGTCTTGCCGGCGATCGGTCGATGCAGCGCGAGCGCGGCCTGCGCGGTGCCGTTCGTCACGACGCTCTGCAGCATGCTCGTGAGCACGAACGTCTCGGCCGGCGTCATCGGCTCGAGCGGCCCCTCGGCCTGCGGCAACGTGATCGCGTGACCGCTCGCGTCCTCGATGCGCGTCACGATCCGATACGGCGCCCACTGCCCGCCGGCCGCGAACGTCGCGTACGCGTTGCAGAGCTCGATCGGCCGAACTTCGCTCGCTCCGAGCGCGAGCGCGAGCGACGGATCGAGATGCGTCGAGATCCCGAACTGCTGCGCGAACGGCACCACCGCTTCCGGGGTGAGGTCTTCGATCACGCGCACCGCGACCTGGTTCACCGAGTTCGCCAGCGCATCTCGGAGGCGCATCTGCCCGTGGTACTCCCACGTCTCGAAGTTGTGCGGTTGCCACTGGTCGTAGACGCCGGGCGCATCCACGACGATCGTCGCCGGCGTGTAGCGATGCGAGTGGATCGCGTAGCCGTACACGAGCGGCTTGAACGTCGAGCCCGGCTGGCGGAGCGCCCGCGTCGAGCGATCGAAGCCTGCGCCCGCTTCGTACGCGCCGACGAGCGCGAGCACGTCGCGGCTGCGTGGATCGATCACGACGGTCGCGCCCTCGGGCCCGAGCTCGAGCCGTGCGCGCGAGTGCGCGCCCTCTTCGCCCTCTTCGGGGATCGAGAGGATCGACGCGCGCAGGCGCGCGCCTTCTTCGACGAACGTGGTCGCGGTCGTTCCGTCGGGCGCATAGCGCGCGAGATCGCTCATCGACGCGATCGCGTGGTGCCCGCCGATGTCGAGCGTGATCGTGTGGGCCGCATCGTCGCGCTCGATGACGGACGCATCGTACGTCGCGCCCACGTGCAGCTCGGCGACGTGCGGCAGCGGCGGCAACGCACGCTGGCCGCGCGGCGGATGCTGTCGCCGGAAGGGAGGCGCGATCGATTGCCGATGATCGTACGCGCGCAGGCCCGTCTGTAGCGCCGCGCGCGACGCCGTCTGCAGATCGGAGTCGATCGACGTGTGGATCACGTAGCCGCCATCACGCGAGGCCTGCTCGCCGACGAGCTCGGTGAGCAGATGGCGTGCGATGTCCACGACCTCGGGCGCCGCCTCGCGCGTCTCGGGCAGCGGTGCGATCTCGACGTGCGCCTCGCGCGCGGCCGCGATGTCGGCGACGCTGAGATCGGGCCAGTACTCTTCGCGCTTCTGCTCGAGCTGATCGAGCACGAAGCGCTGACGTCGACGCGCCGCTTCCGGGTGCGTTCGCGGCGAGAGATGCGTCGGCGACTGCGGGATGCCCGCCATGAGCGAGGCCTGCGCGAGCGTCAGCTCGCTCACGTCGCAGCCGAAGTAGTAGCGCGCTGCCTCTTGTACGCCGTAGCGGCCGTGACCGAAGTTGATGTGGTTGAGGTAGAGCGCGAGGATCTCGTCCTTGCTGAACTCCGACTCGAGCTGACGCGCGAGGATGAGCTCGCGCACCTTGCGCCCGAATGATCGCTCGGGCGTGAGCAGCAGGTTCTTCACGACCTGCTGCGTGATCGTGCTCGTGCCGCGGAACTGACCGCCGCTGAGCACGCCCATCACGACGGCACGCAAGAGACCGGGATAGTCGAGGCCTTCGTGGCGGTAGAAGTCGGCGTCCTCGGCCGCGAGCACGGAGAGCACGAGCACGCGCGGGATGCGCTCGAGCGGTACGACGGTTCGGCGCTCCGTGAAGATCTCGCCCAGCGTCTCGCCATCGCGATCGACCACGCGCGTGATCTGCGGCTCACGCATCGTACGGAGTGCGTGCACGTCGGGCAGGCCTTGGCTGTAGTACGCGATGAGACCACCCACGCTCGCGAGGCCGACGACGACGAGCACGACGCTCGCGATCAGCGCGCGCAGGATCCATCGGCCCCAGCTCGGGCCCTTCTTCACGACACGCCCGCCGCGCGGGCGCCGCACGTCGCCGATCGACGAGCGCGTCGAGAGGCCGGTTCTGCCGCTCTTTTCGCGCGAAGCCATGAACGGGGTCGACCCTACAACGCGTCGGGGGTCACCGCATCTTCCCGACCGTCCGCGGACGTGGGAAAAGTTCCGACGGATGATGTCGCCTCACGCGTCCTCGGATCTGCCGCCCGGCACGAAGGTCTGGGTCGAGTGGTGCGGCACGTGGTGGAAGGCGACGATCGTGCAGCCGCTCGGCGCGGGGCGTCATCGCATCCACTACGACGGCTGGGGCGCGAGCACGGACGAGAACGTCGCGATGGTGCGTATCGCGCCGCGCGATCGACCGCCGCCGGGAGCACGCGCGCGCTCCGCATCGCCTCGAGCCGTCGCGATCGTCTTCGGGATCGCAGCGCTCGTCGCGGCGTACTTCGTCGCGACGAACGACGTGCCCGTGGCGAGGCCAGGGCTCGCGATCTCTTCGGTGCGAGCGCTCCATCCGCAGGATCCGGTCTGGGTCTACTGGAACCGCGAATGGTTCGAAGCCATCGTGCTCTCCACGCAGGGAGCGGACATGGCGCACGTGCACTACGAGGGATGGGACGATTCGTACGACGAGGACGTCACGCTCGATCGCGTCAGGACGCGGCGATGACGGATGCTCCCGAGCACGGCGCGCGCTTCGAGATCCTGCGCGACGAGGATGCGTACGCGGTCGCGGTCGTGGAGGACGGGATCGTCCACCACGCGCGCGTGACGATCACCGCGACCACGCTCGAGACGGTTTGGAAGAGCTCGCCACCGACGTGGATCGCCGAGACGACGCTCGGCTTCACGAAGACGCTGCAGAAGAACCACGCGAGCGATGGGACGTGGCCGCAGCGACTGGTTCGCTGGCGAAGCCCACGTGCTTGACCGCTGATCAGCGCGCGTCGAGCGTGACGTCGAAGGTCGCGATGCCCGTCAGGATCGAGCGGACCGGGCCGGCCGCGCGGATCGCGTCGACGATGCACTGGTGCGCCGGATCGCGCTCGGGCAGCCCCGACGGCATGAGGACGCCGCCTACACCGACCACGAACTGAACCTGCTCCTCGTGACGCGACGGGCCGCGACATCGCGCGAGGCCAGCGCGCGCGCTCTGCGCGACGGAGTCGACGGCGGTGGCATCGACGGCGCCCAGCGTCGTGCTGTGGACGTGGACGCCGGCGACATCGGGAGTGGGAGCGGGAGCGGGAGCGGGAGCGGGAGTGGGAGTGGGAGTCGCGTAGATCGGAGGCGGCGCGACCGGTGGTTGGGCCGGCGACGCGCTCGGCGACGGCGTGCTCGACCAGGCGCTGATGCGCTGCTCGGCGAGGAACGCTCCGATCAACGCGAGCGCCAACAGGCCGAGCACGCCGAGCGCCAGCACACCGCCGATCCCGAGCACCCACGGCAGCACGCGTGACCCCGATCTGGCTGCGGTGGGCGCGGGCACGACCACGGTCGTCGGTGGACGCAACGACACGCCCGGCGCGCTCACGCGTGTCTCGACGGACGCCAGCGCGGCGTCCATCTCCTGCGCCGACGCGTAGCGGCGCGCCGGATCGAGATCCAGCGAGCGCATCACGACGTCGGCGACCGCCTGCGGCACGTGCGGCGCCGGGTGCGTCAGCGGCGGCGGTGGCTGCGTGAGCTTCGTCGCGATGAGCTGATGCAACGTCTCGCCTTGGTGCGGCAGCTGGCCGGCGAGCGCTTCGTAGAGCACGACGCCGAGCGAGAAGAGATCGGCGCGCCCATCGACGCCCTTCGAGGAGTGGAACTGCTCGGGCGCCATGTAGTGCGGCGTGCCGAGCATCGTCCCCGTGCGCGTGAGCTCTTCTTGCGGCGACTCCGTGCGCACCTTGCTGATGCCGAAGTCGAGCACCTTCGCGATCGGCTCGCCGGCCGTCTTCGCGAGGAAGATGTTCCCCGGTTTCAGATCGCGATGCACGACGCCGTTCGCGTGTGCGACCGCGAGCGCCGCGAGGATCCCGCGTCCGAGCCGGATGACTTCGTGCACCGGCATGCGCCCGCGCCCGAGCCGCGAAGCGAGATCTTCTCCTTCGAGCAGCTCCATCGCGATGAACGCGCGCCCGTCGCTCGTCGTGTCGGCGTCGAGCACCTCGACGATGTTGGGGCTGCGCAGCTGCGCGACCGCTCGCGCTTCGCGCAGGAAGCGCTGCATGATGGTCGGATCGGTCGCGCGCTGCGGATGCAGCACCTTCAGCGCGACCACGCGGCCCAGCACGAGATGCCGCGCGCGATAGACGGCACCGAACCCACCCGAGCCGAGCTCGGCCTCGAGGGCATACCGATCGATCGAAGGCAGCGCGCTCACGCAGGGCGGAGCATGCAACGCGGGTCGCGTGCGCGCCGTGACGATCGCACGGTCGCGCGACTGGCGCGACCGTCATAGAGTCGCGCTCCCATGCCTCGTTTTCCGAACGTCGCGGAGACGTCTCTCGGCCTCAGTGATCGCGTCTACGGCTCGCTCCTCGCCAAGGTGCGCGCGCTCGGCAAGCCGGTGCACGCGCTCAACGTCGGCGACACGTTCCTCGATCCGCTGCCGGCCGCGCAGGCGGAAGCGCAGCGCAGCGCCGAGCACCTGCGTCTGCACAATTACTCTCCCGTGCAGGGAGAGCCGAGGTTGATCGACGCAGTGCTGCGACACGTGCAGCGTCGCGCTGGCGTGATGCTCGATCGCGAGCTCGTGCAGGTCGTGAGCGGTGCGACGGGCGGGATGGCCGTGGTCGCCGACACGCTGCTCTCTCCCGGCGACGAGCTCGTGCTGCTCGCGCCGTTCTGGCCGCTCGTGCGCGGCACTTCCGCGCGCCGCGGCGCGAAGGTCGTCGAGGTGCCCTTCTTCGATCGTCTGGCGTCGATGCCGACGGCGGAAGCGACCGAAGCGTACCTCGAGAAGTACGCATCGCCGCGCTCGTCGGCGATCTACGTGAACTCGCCGCACAACCCGACCGGCGCGATCCTCGCGGCGCACCACGTGGAAGGCATCGCACGCTTCGCCGAGCGCCACGGCCTCTGGGTGATCTCGGACGAGGTCTACGAAGAGCTCTGGTTCGATGCGGCGCCCGAGCCGATCTGGATCCATCCGAAGATCCGGCCGCGCGCGATCGTCGTGCACTCGGTGAGCAAAGCTTACGGAATGGCCGGCGCGCGCGTGGGATTCGTGCACGGCCCCGCCGAAGCGATGCAGGCGATCCGCGGCGTGCAGACCTTCGTGACGTACTGCGCACCGCGCCCGTTCCAGCTCGCGGCGGCGTGCGTGCTCGACGACGGACAAGAATGGATCGCCGACGCGCGAGCGCTCTACGCCCAGATGGCGCAGCGCGCGGCCGATGCGCTCGGCGTGCCGCGGCCACCGGGTGGGACCTTCGTCTTCTTCGACGTCACGAGGTTCATGCGCGAGGGCGAGCCGGATGCGACGGGCTTTCTCGAGCGATGCGTGGAAGCCGGCGTGCTGCTCACGCCCGGACAGGCGAGCGGCAAGGACTACCCGCGCTGGGCGCGCCTCTGTTTCACGACGGTTCCGCCCGCCGAGCTCGACGAAGCGCTCGCGAAGCTGCGCACCGTGATGCGCTGATCGACTTGGCCTCGGCGCGCTCCTAAGGTGCGCGATGGCCGCCGACTTCGCTTCGCTCGCGCTCTCGCCTCCGTTGCTGGAGGTCGTGGCGGAGCTCGGGTTCACGGCGTGCACCGAGGTGCAGGAGAAGTGCATCCCGCTGCTGCTCGCCGGGCGTGATCTCGTCGCGCAAGCACCGACCGGCACGGGCAAGACGGCGGCGTTCGCGCTGCCGATGCTCGAGAAGATCTCGCTCGCATCGCGCACACCGACGGCACTGGTGCTCTGTCCGACGCGCGAGCTGAGCGCGCAGGTCGCGCGCGACATCCGCAAGCTCGGTCGTCGTCACGCGGGCCTTCGCGTGCTCGTGCTCGCAGGCGGCGAGCCCCGGCGACGTCAGACCAGCGCGCTCGAAGAAGGCGCGCACGTGATCGTCGGCACGCCCGGCCGCCTGCTCGATCACCTGCGGCGCAAGGATCTCGATCTCGCCACGATCCGCTTCGTCGTGCTCGACGAGGCCGACCGCATGCTCGACATGGGCTTCGAAGACGACATGCAGACGCTGCTCGCGGCCGCGCCGACGCCGCGACAGACGGCGTTCTTCTCCGCGACGTTCCCGCGATCGATCGAGGCGATGGGCCGCAAGCACCAGAGCGCGCCCGTGCGCGTGACGATCGAGACGCCGGCGAGCGACGAGCACGAAGTGAAGCAGTTCGTGATGCGCGTCGAGCCCGAGCACAAGCTCGGCACGCTGCGCTGGGTGCTCGAGCACCATCCGCACGAGTCGGCGCTCGTGTTCGCGAACTTCAAGGCGAGCGTGGCCGAGATCGAGAGCGCGCTCGCAGCCGTTGGTCTGAGCACGGGCGCGCTGCACGGCGATCTCGAGCAGTTCGATCGCGATCGCGTGATGGCCAAGTTCCGCAACGGCAGCACGCGCGTGCTCGTCGCGACCGACGTCGCCGCGCGCGGCATCGACATCGCAGGCCTCGATCTCGTGGTGAACTACGAGCTCCCGTCGCAGCCCGAGATCTACGTGCATCGCGTCGGTCGCACGGGACGCGCGGGCAAGCCGGGCATCGCGATCTCGTTCGCGACGAGCAAGGAGCTCCTGAAGCTCGAGGCGATCGAGGCCGCGATCGGCGGCTCGCTCACGCGCACCAAGCGCACGCGCGACGAGGACGGCAACGTCGCAGCGCCCACGAGCGCGCCGCAGCACGACTCGAAGATGGACACGCTGCGCATCTCGGGCGGTCGCAAGGACAAGGTGCGACCCGGCGACATCCTCGGTGCGCTCACGGGCGAAGCAGGTGGGCTCGCCGGCACCGATGTCGGCAAGATCGAGATCCACGACACCTTTTCTTACGTCGCCGTGTCGCGCGCCGTGAGCGCCGCTGCGGTCGCGAGCCTCACGGCGGGCCGGATCAAGGGCAAGAAGTTCCGCGTGGTTCTGGAGAAGTGACAACCGTTACTGGGTTGACCGGCCCCGCGGACGTCTTATCGTCGGGCCGATTTCTCCCATGGGTCAGAAGCGCGACTACTACGAGGTGCTCGGCGTCGAGCGAACGATCACGACGATCGAGCTCAAGAAGGCCTACAAGAAGGTCGCGCGCGAGCTGCATCCCGACGTGAACCCGAACGATCCGACGGCCGAGGATCGCTTCAAGGAGGCGTCGGAGGCCTATCAGGTCCTCTCGGACGATCAGAAGCGCGCGATCTACGACCGGCACGGTCACGCAGGCCTCGAGCAGCGCGGCGGCGGCGGCGTCGGGTTCGGCGGCATCGAGGACATCCTCTCGTCGTTCGGCGACATCTTCGGCGACGTGTTCGACTTCGGAGGACAGCGTCGCAACGGCCCGCAGCGCGGCGGCGATGTGCGCGCCGGCGTGCGGCTCACGCTCGAAGAAGCCGCGTTCGGCACGACGAAGGAAGTGAAGCTCGCCTTCCCCGCGCCTTGCACCGCGTGCAACGGCACGGGCGCCGAGGGCGGCAAGCTCACGAGCTGCACGACGTGCAACGGACATGGGCAGGTCGTGCAGGGCCGCGGCGGCTTCATGCTGCGCATCACGTGCCCCGCGTGTCGCGGCGCGGGCCAGATCCCGACCAAGCCGTGCCCGACGTGCAAGGGCGCGAGCGAAGTGCCGATCGAGCGCACGGTGAAGGTGAACATCCCCGCCGGCATCGACGAAGGACGCAGCCTCCGCCTGAGCGGTCAGGGACAGCCCGGGCGCATGAACGGCCCCGCGGGTCATCTCTACGTCGTGATCGAGGTCATGCCGCACGAGCGATTCCAGCGCGACGGAGACGATCTCGTGCACGAGCTGCACGTCACGTTCACGCAAGCGGCGCTCGGCGCGACCGTGCCGATCGAGCTGCTCGGCGGCGAGAAGATCGAAGTGAAGGTGCCCGCCGGCACGCAGCCGGGCGAGGCGATCAAGATCGCGAACAAGGGCGTCGTCAGCCTCGAGGGACGCGGGCGCGGCCGGCTCGTGTGCGTCACGCAGATCGACGTGCCGAAGAAGCTCACGGCGAAGGCCAAGAAGCTCCTGCTCGAGCTGCAAGAAGCGTTCGAGAAGGAAGACTGAGTCTCTACTCGCGCTCGTGCTCGCCGGCCTTGATCTCGTCGAGCAGCGCGACGGTCACCTGGTCGAGGCCGCGCGCGCGCGCCGCGTTCTCCATGCGCAGGCGGATGAACGGTCGGATCAGAAAAGGCGCCTTCTTCACGCGCGCCTCGGCCTCGGGCTCCCACTTCATGTCCGCACGATAGCTGCTCAGCTCCGCGACCGCTGCGCGAGGCGGATCAGCGGCGTGACGAGCTGAGCACCGAGCGACTCCGGCAGCGCATCGCCGGGCGCGAGGCCGAAGTGCGTCTCGCGCTCGGGCTGCATGCGGAACGTGCCGAACATCACGTCCCAGATCGAGAAGACGCCGCCGTAGTTCGCGTTCTGCGCCGCTGGATCGATCGAGTGGTGCCAGCGATGGAAGTCGGGCGACGCGATCACCCAGCGCAGCGGGCCGAGCGAGAGACGCACGCTCGCGTGCAGGTAGAGTGTGTGCAGGATCAGCACCGGCCCGAGCGCGAGGAAGATGCGCGGATCGAAGCCGAGCAGGAGCACGGGCAGCGTGACGAGCACGTTGTCGGCGAGATCGTCGAGCGGATGCATGCGCGCGGCGGCGAGCCAGTCGAGCTTCTCGGCGGAGTGATGCACGGCGTGAAGCGGGAAGAGGCGCGCGTGATGCCGAAGCCGATGGCTCCAGTACGAGACGAAGTCGGCGAGCACGAGCGCGACGATCGACTGGATGGGCAGCGCCCACGACGCGATCGGCGAGCGCGCGTGGAAGACGTCGAGCAGATCGTCGGCATCGTGGAACGCCCAGCCGAGGGCGAACGCGAGCGTCGCGGCTGCGCCGAGCGTCGCCATGCGCGTCAAGAGTCCGGTGCCGAGCGGCGTGATCACCCAGTACGCCCAGTCGATGCGGCGCGAGCGATCGAAGACGCGCGGTGTCGTCTCGCTCGCCGGGATCCAGCGCTGCGCGAGGGCGCAGATCGGCGCGAACACGGCGAGGCCCACGTAGACGAGGGCCCAGGAGATCACACCGAGTCGCTCTGCCGCGTCGGAAAGCGCGACCACGGATCGCTGCGGCGGCCGAGCGCGTTGTACTCGCAGAAGCTGCGGAGGCCGCCGTGGGTATCGGTGATGTGGTGGCAGCAGTTCGCGATGCGATCCTGATCGTAGCTGTAGCGATCCATGAACGGCTTGATCGCGATCGAGAACATGTCGGTCGACTTCACCACGCGCGAGCCGAGCCATGCAGCGACCTTCGAGACGACGCTGCGATCATCAGTGCCGACGACCTTCTGGATCTCTTCGGTCGAGAGCATCGTCTTGTAGGCGACCTCGTTCATCGCCTTGTCGATGTCGACGTACTTCATGACGTTGTGCACGACGCCGAAGCGGCGCGCGAAGACCGTGACCCAGCCGCAGTTCGGGTGGCTGCACGGGATCGGCACGAAATCGTCGCTGCTCAGGCGCAGATTCGCGCGCGTGAGAACCGCGGCGGCGCAGTCGGAGAGCGTGAGGCGCTCCATCGGATCGGCCTCCAGCTCGAAGCGGCCGCTCCACGTGGCGGGCTGCAGCGCGACGAGCTTCACCATGTGATGATCGAGCGCGACGTCGACGACGTCACCGAGCTCCGACTCGTTCACGCCTTTGCTCAGCGTCATCGTGAGCTGCATCGGCACGCCGAGGCGATCGAGGTCGGCGATGATCGTTCGGCGCAGCTCGGCGGGCTCGGCGCGACGCATCGTCTGGTTCGTCTCGCGCGAGAGCGCATCGAACTGGAGCAGCACGACGAGCTTGTCCGCGAACGGCACGAAGCGCGCACGCTCCTCGGCCTTCGCGAGCCGCAGCCCGTTGGTGGGCACGAAGATCTTCTTCACGCCGGCTTCGCCGTGCAGGAACGCGATCATGTCCCAGAAGCGCGGGTGCAGCGTCGACTCGCCGCCCGTGACCTGCACCGAGTCGAGCAGGCCCTTCTTCTCGATCAGCGCGCGGATGTGCGTCTTGAACGTGTCGAACGGCAGGAAGCGGTCGCCCGCGCTCTCGGAGTAACAGACGCGGCACGTGAGGTTGCACGCGTCGGTGACCTCGACGAGGACCGTGCAAGTGCGGTTGATCATCTGATCGGTGCCCTGACCGGAGGCGTCGAAGACGCGCTTTTCCGTGCCGTCGCTCGGCCCGCAGCTCTCGCCCGGGCCACAGCACGACGAAAACTCTGGAATGTGGAAGACGCGATCTTCGGCGAAGCGCCGGCCCGTCTTGTCCTTGTTCGAGAGCGCGTAGAAGCGCGCGTTGTTCTCGAGCAGCGCCTGGCTCGTGCCGTGCTCGGCGCAGCGCTTGGCGATGATCACGCGACCTGCGCGCTCGTAGACGAGCGCTGGAACGTACGCGAGGCACGTCGGGCAGAGGCTCACCGTCGTCTTCAGCGGGCGATCGACTGCCGGGCTGCCGACGAGATCGATCGCGCCATCCACATCGAGCCCGCGCAGCTCGAGCATCACGCGATCGAGCGGCGACATCGGGGGCGCGCTCGTCACCATCAGCGAGCGCTTCTTCTTCGGTGCGAGATCGTGCATCAGTGCTCCATCGCGAACGCGCTCATCGCGTAGAACATTCGATCCGTGCGCGGGAGCGTGCCCGCGTGCTCGTCGAGAAACGTCCTCAGCTGGCGCGACGAGAACGCGCGATCGGCCCGCGTCTCGCCGTCGGCATGCACGCGCACGACGCGCTCGCGCTCGCTCGCCGTCGTCAGCTCCATCACGGCCTCCCACGTGTACGAGACGTGGCGCTCCTCGTCGGCCAGCACCCGCTCGACCGTGCCCACGACGTCGGTGCGACCCGCGCGCGAGCAGCCTTCGACGTGATAGCGCAGCGAGCGCGCGATCCGCTTCTCGAGGTGGTACGCGTGCGCCATGAAGTGCGCGAGCTTGAGACGCACCGCATCCGCGTCGTCACTCGGCACGATGTGCCATCCGGCATCCGTGTGCCGGCGGATCACGACGTTGAACACGTCGTCGTCGGGCACTTCGAGCACACGCTCGCCCATGCGCTCGATCGCCCGCGTGTAGAGCGCCGCGTGACCGCGCTCGTCTCCCGCGTGCCGCTTCATCGATGCCGCGAGCTCAGGCCATCGATCCCGCACGAGCTCGACCGGGAAATAGTCGACGACCTTCTCGGGATGCTGCTCGCCCGCACGATAGAGCGAGAGCGTCCATGCGTGCGCGCGCGGATCGGAGGCGAGCTGCGTGTGGAGGCGAACCTTGGCCGCGCGCTCGAGACGCGAGAGCACGTCAGTGCCCGCTGCAGCTCAGATAGAGCAGCAAGAATCCGACGGCGACGAGACCGACGATCACGAGCGCCGAGACCGCGAGCACGGCGCCCACCGCGCCGAAGCCGGCCAAGCATCCGAGCGCCGCTCCCTTCGCGACTTCCTGCGTCGGATCCGTCTCGGGCCGAGGATCACGCGAGCTGGACGACTGGTTCGGATCGCTCATCGGTGGGCTCGGCAGGCATTGTCGGCGGAGGCAGGCGCCGCCGCAATCCATACGTTCCGCATGCGATGAGCGCGAGCGCGAAGAGCTGGTACGCGCTCAGACCGAGCACGTACTCGCGCGTGTCGCGCAGCGGCTCGATCGCGAAGCGAAAGGTCCCGTAGAGCAAGATGTGGAGCGCGAAGAAGCGCCCACGCAGCGCCTCGGGCCTTCGCCTCAGCAGGGGCACGAACGCGATGCCGACCGCGAGGTGGAAGAGCAAATCGTAGAGCGCCGTCGGATGCCGCATCACGCCGTTCTCGTCCGGCAGCGCGAAGAAGGACTCGGTCGGCAGGCCCGGGCAGCATCCGACCAAGAGACAGCCGACGCGACCGATCGCGATCGAGAACGGCAGCACCGTCGCGAAGCGATCGTTCGGCGGCTCGTGGAAGCCTGCGAGCGGCTTCAGGATCTCCGCAGTGAGGAACCCGAAGAGCAGCCCACCCGTGATCGACCGACCCGTGTGCAGGACGGCGTCGAGCGTGACCGGCTCGAGCGGCCAGCGCAGATCGCCGACGATCGCCGCGAGCTTGGCACCGACGAGCGCGCCGATCAGCGTCGCGATCTGGATGCGCTGGTACTTGCGCCGCACCGCCGCGTCGCGGAACACGGTGCCCGATGGAAAGAGCGCCGCGAGCGCGAGCCCCGCGAGGACCGGCAGCACGTAGCCCGGATGAAAGCCGCGCGCGATCGCCGCGAAGTACGCGTCCATCTAGAGTGACAGAGCGCCAAGCGCGTCGAGGAGCGAGAGCAGGATCGCCTCGACGCGCGCGACGCCGGGCGGGCTCGGATCGCCGGTGACCTCGTCGGCGTAGAGCGCGCGGTTCACTTCGATCTGCACCGCGTGCACGCCGCGCTCGGGGTGTCCGTAGCGCGCCGTGGACCAGCCGCCGCGATACGGATCGTCGTGCTTCACCGAGAGATGCGATGCGGAGAGCACGCGATCGACCACGTCGATGACCGCTTCGCTCGCGCTCGTGCGACCGCGCGTGCCCGGCACGACGTCCGCGCGACGTGGCTGACCGCCCTTTCCCGCCGACGGCATCGAGTGGCCCGCGACGAGGATCGCGTGACCGAAGCGCGCGCGCTTGCGCTCGAGCTCGGCGGCGAGCGCCGCGTGATAGGGCGCGTGATAGAGCGCGAGGCGGCGCTCGAGCTCGGCATACGTGATCGCCTCGCGCAGCGCGGGCTGTCCTTCGGTCGTCGAGCGCCACACGACGCCGCGGCTCTGCGTGGGGCGCGGCGCGGGATGATCGCGCACGGTCTGCCGATCGACGTCGTCGGGCGCGCGATTCAGATCGACGACGTAGCGCGAGATCCGGCTCTTGAGCAGCGTCGCCCCGTGCTCGGGCGCCTTGGCGAAGAGGCGGTCCACGTAGAGATCCGAGTCGCGCAGGATCGTTCCATCACCGACGACGAGCTGGGCGCGCACGTCGGACGGGACGACGAGGCCCGCATGCGGCACCTCGACGAGCACGGGCGTCTCTCGAGACGCATCCGGTCGCACGAGATCGAACATCCACGGAAGTTCTGACACGAAACCGCCCGGAAAGGGACATCGCTGCAGCGCGCGCGGCTCAACGAACGTCGATTCGCGCCGTCGACTCGGCATCGACCGGCGTGCATCGCGAGCCCTCGCACGCGTGGCCGATCACGCGCACCGAGAGCACGGCCGTGCCGATCGATCGCGCGAGCACTGGCACGCGGAAGCGGAGCGGATCGGCGTCGGGATCGTCCGCGTCGAAGCGGAACAAGCGGCCGCGCACCACGTCGACCGCCGCGCCGTCGATGCTCGGCGTCACGAGCAGCGGTCCACGGGCCGCATCCTCGGCGTGCACGTAAGCCACGATCTCGGCGTGATCTCCTGGATGCATCTGCTGCGGCGTTTCGATCCGCACCGTGAGCGCCGGCGTCTGCGCGGCGGCGCTGCCCGCGAGCATCCCCACCAAGAGCGCGAGCGCGCGCCTCACGTCGTGCGCTTCTCGAGCCGCGCCCGACGACGCTCACTCGCCTCGCGATGATGACGCTCGTCGTCGGCCGTCTCGAGCGCGAGCGGCGGCTGCTCGCTCGGCTTTCCGTCCTCGCCCACCGCGACGAACGTCATGAAGGCTTCGACGCAGCGGCGCCGCTGACCGCTCGCGCGATCCTCGACTTGCACCTGCACCTCGACCTCCACCGACGTGCGGAACGCCGCGTTCACGCGGCCCGTGAGGATGACGACGTCGCCCACCCGGATCGGCGAGACGAAGTTCACGTCGTCCATCGACGCCGTGACCGACACGCAGCCCGAGTGACGCTGCGCCGAGATCGCGCCGCACACGTCCATCCATGCGAGCACGGTCCCGCCGAACGCCGTGCCCAGTACGTTGGAGTGCTGCGGCAGCACGAGCTCCGTCATCTCGGTGAACGAAACGCGCGGAGATCGTGCTTGCAGCTGCATCACGCCGCGGTGGTACGGCGAAGCCCGTTCACATGCAAACGGCTGCGCCGCCACCGCCGCGACGGCAGGTGTACGGCTCGAGACAGCTGGTGCCGCAGCACGGCTCGCCCGTGCCGCCGCACGCAACGCACACGTTGCCGTTGCCGCACACCGAGTACGGGCCGGGGCAGCCGAGGCCACCGCCACAGCACGCCTGGCCGATCGATCCGCACGCGCCAGCCATGCAGCTGCCCGCCGAGCACGTGCCCTGACCGCCACCGCAGTCGCCGCCGGTCGCGACGCACATGTCGTTCACGCAGCACGCGCCGGCACCGCAAGCTTGTCCGTCGCAGCAGGGCTGGCCGCCTGCGCCGCACGTCTCGCACATCGCCATTCGGCCGCCGCCGCCCGCGACGCAGACCACGCCGCCCGCGGTGCACTGACCGGCGCCGCCCACGGCGCCGCCCGTCGGACAGCAGGCCTGACCGTTGCCGCCGCACGTCAGGGCCGCCGACATGCACGAGCCACCCATGCAGGTCGTCGTGGTTCCGCACGTCATGCCCGTGCCGTGACACATGCCGCCGACGCAGCAGCCGCCTGCGTGACAGCTCTCGCCGCCGCAGCACGCCTGACCGTTGTCACCGCACGCCGTCGGCGTGCCGCCGAGGCAGACCTGACCGCTCGCGAGCGCACCGCCCGACTGCACGCAGTGGCCGCCGTCGCAGCACGAGCCGCCACGACACGTCGTACCGCAGCAGGCCAGACCCGGATCACCGCACGACACGCACGCGCCCGCCGTGCAGCTGCCGCCCGTGCCGCACATCGCGCCCGCGCCGACGCACATCGCCGAGGTCGGATCGCAGCAAGCTCCGCCGTTGCACGTGTTGCCTGCGCAGCACGCATCGCCGGCCGCGCCGCAGGTCGTGCAGAGGCCCATGGCGTCACACGCGAGCCCGGTGCCGCACGCGTTGCCGGCGCAGCAGCCCTGACCCGCGCCGCCACACGGCGTGCACATGCCACCGCCACCCGCGCCGCCGCCGGTGCACGCGAAGCCGGTGCCGCAGGTACGACCCGCGCAGCATCCCTCGCCCGCGCCGCCGCAGGGCTCGCACGTCGCCGCCGCGCCCGCGGCGCCCGGGATGCACGCCAGACCGGTGCCGCAGGTGTTGCCTCCGCAGCAGACGTCACCCATCGCGCCGCACGCGACGCACATCATCGTCGTGGCATTGCATCGGCTGTTCGGAGCCGTGCACGTCGCCGCGCCGCCGGTGCCGCAGCAGGCATCGCCGATCGCGCCGCAGGTGCCGCAAGCGCCCGCCGCGCACGTGCCGCCGACGCCCGGGCACGCCGAGCCACTGCCCGTGCACATGTTGCCGACGCAGCAGCCGCCGCCGTCGCACGAGTTGCCGGGGCAGCAGGTCTCGCCCGCCGCGCCACACGCAGCGCAGGTGCCGCCTGCGTTGCACACGCCGCCGGCGTGACAGACGCGGCCAGGACAACAGGTGCCGCCCGCTTCGCCGCACGCCGTGCACATGCCAGCGACGCAGGCCGATCCGTCCGTGCACGTGTTGCCGGTGCAGCAGGCGATGCCGAGCGTGCCGCACGTCGAGACCATGCCCATGTCGACGGGCGGGACCCCCGTGTCGACCGGCGGGACGCCCACGTCGACGATCAGACCCGAGTCCTCGACGATCACGCCCGTGTCCTGCCCCGGCACGCGAAACGCGTCGACGTTCGTGTCCGGGCGCGGCCCGGTGTCGACGATCACGCCTCCGTCGGTGATTCCGACGTCCATCCCATCGGTGGAATGGTCGTCGCTGCAGGCAGCGGCGAAGGTGGTGAGACCGATCGCGATCAGAGCCAAGACAAGACGTGTGCGCATGAAACCCTCCGGGGCAGCCCGTGAGATTGCCTGATACAAACCGTGACATGCAACTGCTGGACGACGCGGCGCGGCATGAAAATGCGGGTGGGGATGGGATGTGTGCGAGCGCAAGAGCATGCTAATCGGACGGCCATGACGACGAGTGAAGAGAAGATCCAGGCGTACATCTCGGGCACCGGCGGGTACCTGCCGCCGCGCGTCGTCACCAACGATCAGCTCGCGAGCGAGTACGGGATCGACACCACCGACGAGTGGATCAAGCAGCGCAGCGGCATCAGCGAGCGCCGCTACGCGGACGAAGGCGTCGGCTCGGCCGAGATGGGCTACTACGCCGCGAAGAAGGCGATCGAGAACGCGAAGCTCACGCCGCGCGACATCGACATGATCATCTTCGCCACGCTCTCGCCCGACGTGCACTTCCCCGGCAGCGGCGTCTTCATGCAGCGCCGCTTCACGGAGCTCTTCGAAGGCGACATGCCGAAGTACGTGCCGTGCATGGACATCCGCAACCAGTGCTCGGGCTTCCTCTACGGGCTCGGCACGGCGGCAGCGCTCGTGCAGTGCGGGCAGTACAAGCACGTGCTCGTCGTCGGCAGCGAGACGCACTCGGCGGCGCTCGACTTCACGACGCGTGGCCGTCAGGTCACCTCGCTCTTCGGCGACGGCGCGGGCGCCGCGATCATCAGCGCGACGATGGACCAGTCACGCGGCCTGCGGAAGTGGAACATCGGCGCGGACGGCCGTCATGCCGAGGCGCTCTGGATGCGCGTGTTCGACATCACGAAGCGCCCGTACACGAAGCTCATGGGCGATCGCATGAGCAACGGCTACACGGAGCCGGACATGATGTGGCCGCAGATGGAGGGCAAGGTCGTCTTCCGCCACGCGGTCGAGAAGATGTGCATGTCGCTCATGCAGGTCTGCTTCGAGATGCAGCTCTCGGCGAACGACATCGATCTCTTCGTGTTCCACCAGGCGAACATGCGCATCAACCAGTACGTCGCGCAGTCGCTGGGGATCCCGGAGAGCAAGCTCATCCACAACATCCACAAGTACGGCAACACGACGGCCGCGACGATCCCGCTGCTCCTCTGGGAGGCCGAAGAGACGGGTCGCCTGAAGAAGGGCATGAAGGTCGCGATGGCGGCGTTCGGTGCTGGGTTCACGTGGGGCGCGGCGATCATCGACTGGTGATGCTCTGACGCCGCTAGGGCGTTTCTGTTCTCTCGCTCTCGCCTCTCGCCTCTCGCTCTCTTCGCCGAAGCGTTGGTGCTTCTGTTCGAGGCTCTCTTCGAGCTGCCCTTCGGGTGCGCTCGGGCCGCGCGCGCGCTCCGGATCGGACAGCGAGCGACTGCCGCGTCGCCATCGCGTGCTCGCTCTGCTGCGAGCTGACGAGGCCGCGTCGGTTGAGCTCGCTGCGCTCGACGCGCACGCTGGGGCGAAGGTCATGAACCGCATCACGCTCAGGAACGCGACGGACGTAGGAAAGGCCCAGAGCAGGGAGCTCGACCCGACGTGCGTCCGCAGCGAGACGACCGAAGCGATCATCTCCGCCGGAGTGACCACGCTCGCCATCCCGCAGGACGTCGCGGACCGTCTGGGGCTCCACACCACGGGGACGCGCAACGTGAAGATGGCGGACGGTGCGCTTCGCGCCGTCGCGCGCGTCGTCGTCCACGTCGAGATCCTCGGGCGCGACATGACGTGCGATGCGCTCGTGCTGCCCGCGGGCGTCCCGGTTTGATCGAGCAGATTCCGCTCGAGGCCCTCGATCTGATCGCCGATCCGAAGAATCGCGAGCTGCGCGTGAACCCGGAGTCGCCCGACGTTCCGCTTCTCGATCTCTATCGCGTGGCCTGACCGGCGACGAAGCGCTCGATCTCCGTCCACGTTCTCGTGTGGACGAGGAGGCCGAGCTGGTCGTGGCCGAGATTCGGCGCGACCAGGACGCGTGCGTCTCGGATGCGGCTCGCGATGCGGCGCACTTCTTCCTCCGGCGCGCGATCGTCGAGCTCACCGGCGATCAACAACGCGGGCACGTCGACGCTCGCGGCGGCATCGATCGGATGCATGCGATCGAGATCCGGCAGCCACACGCGCGCGCCGAGCTGGAGGGCTTCGTACGCGAGCCACTCGACACCGCGCGGGAGCATGCGCCGCGTGCGATGTCGTGTCGCTTCTTCGAGCGTCGCGTACGGCGCGACGAGCACGTAGCCCGCGACGCGATGGCCGAGCGAGCCCGCGGCGTAGAGCGCGGCCGCCGCGCCGAGCGAGTAGCCCATCACGACGATGCGGCGGCCCGGGCGATCGCGCTCCAGACGCGCGACCGCCGCCTCGACGTCGGCGCGCGCCGACCAACCGAGATCGTCCACTTCGCCTTCCGAGTCGCCGTGTGCGCGCACCGTGATCGGCATCACCGTCGCGCCCGCGTTCCAGAGCGTGAGCGCCTCGTCGCGGAGCTCCGAGCGCTCGGCGCCGTGGCCGTGCACGAGCACCACGGCGGCCGTCTCGTCCTCGTGCTCCGCGAGCCACGCGCCGATCTCGAGGCCGTCTCGAGATCGCAGCCGCAGCGCCACGAACGGATCGCCGATCGTGATCGGCTCGTCGTGCCGGCGACGTGGACGCATCGTGAGCACGCGCGCCGCCGCGACACCCGAAAGGGCCCAGAGCGTCGTCACCAACGCCATTCCCGCGAGCGCTTTCGCCAGCCGTCGCTGCTTCACGATCTCGTGTTAGCGCCGCGCGCGTCCGACGACACGCGCGATCCGGCGAACGGTCGACTGACGTGCGCGAAATCAGTGGCAGGCGCTGCTGACGCGCGCGACGTGCGGACAGTGCACCGTCGCCAGCGCGGCCGACGAGGACGCGACGGTGAGGTGGTACATGCGGCACGCGAACGTGTCGCCGCTCGTCTGCGTCGTCGAGTAGTCCGGCGCACCGGCCAGCATGTCCGGTGTCGAGCCCGCGTACGTCGCGCAGTCGGTCATGCACGCCGCCGTGCCGGCCCACTGCTGGTTCGCGCCGGTGCACGAGTGCGTCGCAATCTGGCAGAACGCCTCGCACTGGCTCGTGCCGCACACTGCGTAACCGGCGGGCCCGCCGTGGAGGCAGTGCTCCATGCCCGGCATCGAGGTGGCCGCATTCGTGTGATAGACGCGGCACGCGAGCGTGTTGCCGCTCGTGTCGCCGGTCGTGCCGAGCGTGAGGCCCGCGCACGTGCCGAGGCACGACGCCATGTCGGAGTACTCCGGCTCCATCGACGCGCAGTTCGCGAGCGGAGCGGTGCAGTACGCGGTGCAGTCCGGAACGGCGCCGCCCCCGTCGGGCGCGACGAACGCGTCGGGCGCGGCCGTCGACGTGTTGCAGGCGAGAAGCGGTTCGCGCGTTACATCGAGAGGAAGATGTAACGGTGCTCGTCGCTCGCGCGTCGCTCGGAAGGAGGACCCCATGAGCACGCGCATCGTCACCACACTCTCTCTCGTCTTCGGCCTCACGCTCGCGTGCGGTGGCGCCTCACCCCCCGCGCAGACCGCAGCGAGCGCGACGCCTACGTTCGCCGATCAGGTCGAGCGCGGCGGCACGCTCTTCGGTCAACACTGCGCTTCGTGTCATGGCGCGTCGGGCGAAGGCGGGCGCGGACCGCGCCTCGTCGGTCTCGCGGAGGGCGCCCTGCCGCTGATGCCGCGCGAAGGCAGCGTGCGCACGCACGAGTTCCGCACCGTCGGAGACGTCGCGGCGTTCGCCGTCGTCAACATGCCGCAGAACGCGCCGGGCTCGCTCCCCGAGGCCGACTACTGGGCCATCCTCGCGTTCGATCTGCACGCGAACGGGATCGACCTGCAGCAACCGCTCGACGGAACCGTCGCTGCTACGCTGACCATCCCACGATGACGACGAGCACCGTCGAGACCCCGCCGCCGCCCGAGACCGACGAGGTGCTCGTCGCCCGAGCGCTGGGCGGTGAGCCGCGCGCGTTCGAGCAGCTCGTGCGTCGCTACAACAGCGCGTGTTCCGCACGGCGCGCGCAGTGCTCGGATCGGATGCCGACGCGGAGGACGCGGCGCAACAAGCGTGGCTCGCGATCTACGTGCATCTGGCGCAGTGGAGCGGCCGAGGAAAGTTCGTGTCGTGGGCGCTGCGGATCGTGGTCCGGAACTGCCTGCGCGGGAGGACGTGGATGTCGCGGCAAGACGAGCTCGACGACGAGGAGACGGCTTCGCTCGAGGCGACGCCCGAGGACGAAGCGCACAGGCTCGAGATGCGACGCGTGCTCGAGCGCGCGGTCGATGCGCTCGCACCGTCGCTCCGAACGGTGCTCGTGCTCGCGGACGTCGAAGGCATGTCGGGCCCCGAGATCGCGGAGGCCGTCGGCGCGAGCGAAGAGGCCGTGCGCGTTCGGCTGCATCGCGCGCGGCGCTCGCTGCGGGCCACGTTCGACGGAGAGGCGCGCTCGCTCTATCCGTTCCTCGGCGCGCGATGCGACGCAATCACGGCGCGTGTGATGGCGCAGATCGCACGCACGGATTGAGAGGCCGATATCGTCGCCGTGCTTAGGGACGGTGGCATGAAGAACCTCCGGCCGTTCGCTCTCGTCTTCACTCTCGGCCTCGCCCTCTCGATCGCGCCCGCGCCCGCGCGCGCACAGGATGCCGTCGCGTCGCCTGCACCAGCGCACGGCGCCGTCCTCATGGCGCGCCCGTTCCACGTGGGAGCGGGTCTCGGTTTCATGTCGGGCTTCGGCGGCGGCTTCGGCTTCTCGTTTCGCCTCGTCGAGCACGCTGGATACCGATTCGTCGGCTTCGATCTCGGCTCGAGCCTGGAGCTCGCGCTCTGGGCCGGCGTCTCGCTCGGACAGGCGTTCGGCGACTTCGGGTTCTACGGGCTCAACTTCGACGGGACGTTCGGCGCCGACCTCATGGTGTGGAACGGCGGCGACATGCAGCTCGTCGTGACGCCGATGCTGAGCCTCGGCGCCGTCGTCGTCGGTGGGACCAACTACGGCGCCGACGCGGGGTTCCACGTGCAGTTCGCCGCGCAGGCCGAGCTGGTGATGGTCGACGGGCTGCTCGGCGTTTGGCTGCGGCCGCTCGTCTTCGACGGGTTCGTCCGCGACGGTGGCTTCGGCGCCTACAGCTTCCTGGCCGGCGTCACGTTCCACCTCTGAGGACGGCCTTCGCGCCGCAGGCGTAGATCAGCTCGATGCCGGTCGGCGTGACGCGCGTGGTCTCTCGCTGCATGCCGGCCTTCTCGAGCACGCGCGCGCTCGCGACGTTGTCGATGCGCGTGCGCGCGACGATGCGTGCGGCACCGACCTGCTCGCGCGCGACGCGGATCAACGCGCGCGCGACGTGCGTTCCATAGCCGCGGCCCCAGTACGGCGAGCGCACGAGGTAGCCGATCTCGGGCGTGCCCGGCTCGACGTCCGACACGAACACGCGACCGCTCGCCACGTAGGCGCCCTCGTGGAACGCCGCGAGGATCACGAGGTAGCGGGGATCCTCCGCCGCGAGATAGCGCTCGAGCATCCCGAGCACCTCGTCACGACGGAGCGGCCCACCGACCGGTCCCATCGTCACGGGATCGATGAGCAGCTCCGTCAGCCGATCCAGATCCATGCGCTCGTAGGACCGCAGCACGAGCGGGCCTTCTTCGAACGGCGGGACGCGGATCGGCATGTCGCGGCATCGACGGAACGGCAGACGGAACGGGCGAGGGATGTCCGAGACGTTCGCCGTCCCAGCCATCCCTCACACCCGTCGACCAGGAATCAAAAGAGGTCGCGGAACGTGACTTCGGGCTTCTTCCGAGCCACCAGGATCGCGTTCACCGCGCGCACGATGCGCGTCTTGGTCGGGCCCGCGAGCGTCGTGCCGGCGAGCGCACGCTCGATGGCCGGCTGCGTCACGCGGCGGCCCGAGCGGGGCTTCTGCTTGCTGACGGCTTCGTCCTTCTCGGCCTTGCCGGCCTTGATCGCCGCCTTCTTCGCGACGAGCGCGCGGTCTTCCGCGGTCTGGCGCTCGAGGTTGCGGCTGGTGCCGACGACGCGGCGCGCGTCGATCTTGTTCGTCTTCAGGTAGTCACTGAGCTTCGACATAGGGCGCGATGCTTACGGGGAGATCGCCGCCGCCGCAAGCCCGTCAGAACCGCACGCGCGCGGAGAGGCCGACATCCCCGGGCCCGGGCAGGAGCGCCGCCGTCGTCGAGGTCGGCGAGGACGGCCCGTCCGTGAGGTCGACCACCAGCATCGTCACGCCCGCGGCCAGCGCCACGATCGAGATCGGGATGAGCACGGTGTTCGCGAGGCTCGCGGCCGAGCCCGCATCGACGTCGGACTGGTAGCCCGCCGGGCACGCCGTTCCGCCGGCGCCGCAGCGCGCTTCGAGGCTCGAGTGCGTGTCGAGCGCCATGACGCCCGCGACGATCGCGCCGACGCCAGCGAGCACACCGACCGCGCCCACGCTGATGCCCGCGATGCCGAGCCCGCCCAGGCCCTCGTCGGCTGCAGGCGGCGGCGTCGGCTCGGGCGCGGGCTCGGCCGCGGGCACCGCCGCGGCGGCCGCTTCGATCTCGGCCTGCCGATGATCTTCGGCGAGGCGTCCTTCGATCGTTCCGCGATCCACCGCATCCGTCTGCTCGTCGAGATAGCGCTGCAGCACCTCCGCAGCGCGCGCGTGCTCGTCGATGCGCTCGTAGGACGAAGCCGCGTTGAGCAGCAACGCGCCTCGATGCGAGAGCCGATAGGCCTCGAGGAACTCTTGCGCTGCTTCGTCGTAGCGGCGCTGCTCGAAGTACGACGTGCCCGCTTGGAAGTGCGAGCGCGCTGCGTCGTCGTCGCTCGACTGCTGCGCCGAGGCCCGGGCCGCGGTCGATGCGACGACACACACGAAGGCGAGTGCGAGGATGCGGAACATGTTCTCGTCTCCCTCTCAGCGGACCAGTGCCGCGACCCACGTGTCGTAGTCGGCGCCCGTGAGCGCGGTCCCACCGACCGTCGTCATGCCGTTGAAGTAAGCCGACACGTACGGATTGCCCGCCGCGTCCACCGCGATCCCTTCCGGACGATCCGGCCCATCGCCGCCGAGCGCGACGGCCCAGTCGTGCGTCGGCGTGGCGCCCGCCGTCATCCGCGTGACGAACACCTGCGACGGCCCGTTCAGCGTGAAGGTCCCGAAGAGGATGCTCGGGCTGTTGAAGCTGCCGGCGAGGAACGTCTCTCCGGTCGACAGCGTCGTGACCGCGTTGCCACTGTCGCTGCCGGTGCCCCCGTACCGGAACGACCACACGTGCTCGCCGTTCGGCCCGTAGCGCACGGCGAACGCATCGCTCATCCCGTGCGACGCGAGCGACGAGCCGCTGGTGGCGAACAAGATCCCGCCCGAGAAATAGCCGGTCGCGACCCAGCCGCCGTCGGGCATCGGCGCGACGGCGTTGATGCCGTTGCTGTTGCTCGAGACGCTGTCTCCTGCGACGCGCGACCACGCGCACGAGAGGTCGGAGGTCGCGAACGACGCGATGAACGTGTCGTAGCCGCTGCCCGACGGATGCATCGAGCACGCATCGACGGTCACCGCGTTGAAGACCGAGCCGACGACGACCGCATGCGTGCTGTTCGCCGCGATGCCGTTGACGACGGTCCCGCCGCCGGAGAAGTGCTGCACGCGGTTCACGCCGCCGGTCTACGCGCTCGCGCGGACGACGAAGCCGTCGTCGACGGCCGCCGAGAACGTGAACCCACTGCCGAACGATGCCGGGCTG
>CAYSCF010000069.1:0-25877 GCA_964429305.1 uncultured Sandaracinaceae bacterium
GCCGGCTATCGGCCGCTCGGTCTCGTGATGGGCAACTGCGTCTATCACATCGCGCACCAGGGTCTGATGAGCTGGCTGACGACGAGCACGGCGAACGTGGAGCTGCCGAACTACACGCAGGGCCTCTACGACGCGCGCGAGCTCGCGATGGAGCGCATGCAGGCCGAAGCGGAATCGCTCGGCGCGGAGGGCATCGTGGGCGTGGTCGTCGACGAGTCGAACCACAGCTGGGGCTCGCACGTGCTCGAGTTCTCCGCGTTCGGCACGGCCGTGCTCGCCATCGCGCGCGAGCACCACATCCCGCCGCCGCAGCTCGTGCTCACGGTGAACGAGTAGCCATGCCGCTGCCCATCCAGAACATCGATCTGCGTCAGTCGCTCCATCGCGTGCGGCAGGGCGGCCTGCCGATCCGCGCCGAGCTGCGCTTGCGCGAAGAGGCCGGCCCGAACCCGCACCTGTTCACCAGCGATCTCAGCGTCAACGAGTTCGTGATGACGCGCCAGGCGGGCGCCACGCCGATCTCGCAGGTGATGGGCTCGTCCATCTTCCACGTCGGCAAGATCCGCGACTACAAGGGCGCGACCGGCGAGGTCACGGTCTTGTCGGACGCGCATCGCGAGGCGCGGCGGCTCGCGCTCTCGCGCATCTGGCAGGAAGCGCGCGCGGTCGGCGCCGACGTCGTCGTCGGCGTGCGCCTGAGCGAGCGTCTCGTCACGAAGGGCTCGCACGGCAAGGGCGGCGACGACGGCGACGAGATCCTCGAGTTCACCGTCGTCGGGACCGCGATGCACGCGCCGTACCTGCGCGCGCAGCAAGGGAACCCGATCATCAGCGATCTGAACGGCCAGGATCTCTGGGCGCTCGCGAGCATCGGCTACCAGCCGATCGGGCTCGTCTACGACTACTGCCACTACCACACGTGGCACGTGCTCGGAGACACCAGCTCGTGGTCGTCCGCGGGCGAAGTCCAAGCGGCGAGCAACGCGATCGACATGGCGCGCAATCTCGTCGAGTCGCGCGTCGAGAGCCAGGCGCGCGCGCATCAAGCCGAGTTCGTCGTGGGTCAGGACATCCGCGTGCGCGTGAAGGAAGTCCCGTGCGGGTACGGCGGATGTCGCCTCAACGATCTCGACGTGGACGTCTTCTGGATCGGCACCGCCATCAAGCGCGTCGCGGGCTGGCAGCCGCCGACCAAGATGGAAGTGCCGCCGATGATCCTCGGCATGATCCCGCTGGGCGGCGCCAAGCGCGGTGAGATCGTGGAAGGCGAAGAGAGCGAGTCCGCGGAGCTCGAGAAGCAGGCGCGCGAAGCCGAAGAGAAGGCGCTCGAAGCCGACGAGAAGGGAGAGGAGTGATGGCGGACTGGACACCCGAAGGTCAGCTCCCCGCCGATCTCCCCGCGCACGCGAAGGAGCGCCTGCTGCACATGCGGCAGAAGCGCTTCTTCACCAGCGATCTGAGCGTGAGCGAGTTCCTCCTCGTCAAAGAGGTCGGCTTCGATCCGCTCGGCATGGTGATGGGCAGCTCCATCTATCGCATTCGCCCGAACCTGCCGAGCGGCAGCTCGTGGGCGATGGACGACTGGCGCGGCGAGCTCACCGATCTCACACAGGCGCTCTATCACTCGCGCGAGCTCGCGATGGCGCGCATGGAAGAAGAGGCCGACGCGCTCGGCGCCGACGGCATCATCGGCGTGCACCTCAAGATCAACCTGCACGCGTGGGGCAGCGACATCGCGGAGTTCGTCGCGATCGGCACGGCCGTCAAGCACGCCGGGGGCGGCAACTTCAACGCGTCTTCGACGACTCCTGTCAGCTTCAAGAACAAGGCGGGCCGGCCGTTCCAGAGCGATCTCAGCGGTCAGGAATTCTGGACGCTGCTCAAGGCCGGCTATCGGCCCGTCGGCATGGTGATGGGGAACTGCGCGTACTACGTGCCGCCCGGCTTCGTGACGCAGGTGACGGGCGACTCGCGCAGCATGGAGCTCACCGAGTACACGCACGCGTTCTACGACGCGCGCGAGCTCGCGATGGAGCGGTTGCAGGCCGAAGCGGAAGACCTCGAGGCGAAGGGCATCGTGGACGTCACCGTGCAGGAGCTCCAGCACAGTTGGCAGGGTCGGCTCGGCACGCCGTTCGGAGTGTTCCAGGGTGAGATCATCGAGTTCTTCATCGTCGGTACCGCGGTGATTCCGTACGGCGAGTCGACGTTGCCCGCGGTGACGCTCGCGGTGGATGCCGGCCGATGAGCAAGCATCATCACCACGAGCAGCAGATCCATCACGGCGCGCGGCCCTCGCCGGCGCTGAGCGATCTCTCGATCACGGAGTTCGTCGCGCTCTCGCGCCTCGGGTTCTATCCACACGGGCTCGTCGTCGGCGCCGCCGTGTTCGACGCAGGCTGGGGCGACGGCATGTGGGGTCAGACGCGCGAGGTGACCAAGGTCGGCCACGCGATGCATCAGGCGCGCGCTCTCGCCGTCTCCCGCATGCGACAGCAAGCGGCCGAGCACCAAGCGGAGGGCGTCGTCGGCGTGCGGCTCGACGTCGAGCACCACGTCTGGCGCGGCGGTCACATGGTCGCGCGCTTCCTCGCGATCGGCACCGCGATCGGCTTCGATGCGGCGCGGGCGCCCGACGAGATCAAGGCCTCGCCCTCGCTGCGCGTGAACGGCCATCCGTTCACCAGCGATCTCTCGGGCCAGGACTTCGTCACGCTGTTGCGCGCGGGCTACCGGCCCGTCTCGCTCGCGATGGGCACGTGCGTGTACGAGATCGCAGCGCAAGACGTGACGCAGTACACGACCAGCTGGTCGAACGAAGAGATGGTCGTGTGCACGCGCGCGTACATGGAGGCGCGCGAGACCGCGATGCAGAACCTGACGCACGATCTCTTCCGCGAGGTGCCCGAGAGCTCGCCGGACGCGCCCACGGGCATCGTCGGCATGACGGTCACCGAGAACGGTCACGCCGCGTGGAGCAACATCGTCGAGTACAACGCGGTCGGCACGGCGGTCACGCCGCTGCGCGCCGACGATCCGCGCAAGGCGGCCCAGCTCCCCGCGCCCTACGTCGTCGTTCCTCTCGATCGCTGAGGTGCACGTGACGCATCGACTCCTCTCGGCATCGATCGTCCTGACGCTCGCCGCGTGCGGCGGATCCGGCGACGACCCGGACCCGGCTGCCACGCAGGCGGCGGATGCGCGTGAGCGTGCGGCCGTGCTGGCGCAGCGCGCGTGCGAAGACGCGTTGTTCGCGCTCGAGAGCGAGCGCTCGATGCTGGACGAGAGCCTGGCGACGTTGCGCAACGCGCGTGCAGCGACGCAGGCGACCCTCGACACAGCGCACGGCTTGCCGAACGCCGATCCCGACAGCGTCGCGGCATTCGAAGGAGACATCGCACGCACGGACGGCGAGATCGCTTCGATGAGCGCCGACCGCGAGGCCATCGATACTCGGATCGAAGCGGAGCGTCGGCATTGCGCGGCGCTCGCTCCTCACTGAGCCGTCGTCACGTTCGGCTCAGCTCGGCGCGCCGCAGTTGGGGCAGCGCTTCAGCTCGGCCGGGAACGGGCCGTGGCAGTACGCGCACTCCTTCGCGCCGACGCCCGTCGTGAGGCGCTGCAGCTCGGGATAGATCTTCTCGAGCTCGTAGCTGCTCATGCGATCGTTCTCGGCTGCGGGGGACCAGATCACCTCGAGCGCGATCGTCTCGCTGCCGGCGCTTCCCGCGAGCGATGCGATCGCCGCGTGCACGCCCGCGAGCGTGAAGGTGGCGGGTGGCGGCGGGATCGAACGACTCGTCGCGACCACCACACTGACGACCACCAGTCCCTCGCCCTCGTTCTCTCGCGCTACGAACTCCGGGCTCGCTCCCGTGCTCTCGTTGCGCACGAGCTCTGCGCGATAGCGCGCGCGCAGATCGTTCGCCCGCGTCTGGAACCACGTGCGCGCATCGCCTTGCGAGAGCTCCCACGTCGCGTAGCGCACGGCGCCCTCGTGGCTCGCGAGCAGCTGCGCCATGGCGCGCGCGGCCTGCCCGAGACCCGTGCGTGAGCGCATGTCGAAGCGCTTCGCCATCGCGGCGAGCTCGGCTTGCAGCGACGCACGCGCGCTCCAATCGAACGCGATCGAGATGCGCATCGCAGGCCCGGTCGGTGCACGGAACGGGGCCAAGTGCTCGGGCACCGGCGGCTTCCGGCTGGGGAAGCGCGTCAGCAAGAGCGCGGCGAGCACGAGCAGAAGCAGGAACGGCATCGTGCAGAAGAACGATCCCAGGTACTCCGGCTCGCCGTCGACCGTGGCGCCCTCCGTGGGCGGCGCAGGCTCACTCGGCGGCTGCCACGCGGGATCGCTCGCCGCCGTCTCCGAGGGCGGCGCGTCGATCGGCAGCACCGGCGAGTGGATCGGTGCGTACGGCGGGCTCGGCGGCCAGTCGAGCTCGTGCACGCGCGCGGCGGGCGGTAGCGCGAGCTTGCGCGAACGCTCGGCCGCGATCCGCTCGGCCTCTTCGCGCTCGCGCTCGGCTTCGGCGGCTGCAGCGGCGGCAGCAGCCGCAGCGGCAGCAGCTTCGGCCTGCGCCTCGGCCTCGCGGCGTGCTCGATCGTCCGCTTGCTGCTGCGCGTAGTCGGGTGCGGGCGTCGAGGGAAACGAAGGTCGATCGTAGCTCGGCGCCGACGAGCCACCGCCGGAAGATCCCGAGCCTCCCCAATCGGATCCGCCGAAGCTGCCGCCGCTCTCTTGCGCTATCGCGCTCGTCGTGACGAGCACGCAGCTCATCGACGTCACGAGGATCAGAGAGCGAAGGCGCGTCACGCTGCGAACGATACCGTGGGACGTGCGCTCGCTGTACCCTCGATGCCATGTCGAGGAGTCGGCGCATCGCTTTGGTGCTCGCGCTCGTCGTGAGCGCGGGGATCTGGCTGTTCATCCTGCTCGCGTCGCGGCGTCCTCTGTGGGCCGTCGATCCCGCCGCGCTCGAGGCCGCATACCGAGCGGAGCGCTCGCTCGCGCTGGAGCAGGGGCTCGCCGTCGTGGAGGAGAGCTCGTCGACGGACGCATCGCTTCTCCGATCGATCCCGCTGGAGGCAGGCGAGTGCGTCGCCGTGGTCGCGCGCACCGAAGGACGCACGAACGTCGACGTGGAGATCACGCTCGATCTCGTCGTGAACGGCGGCCCGCAGACGATGGTCCACGACGCGACCTGCACGACCGCGGCGGGCGCCGCGTCGATCTCCTTCGCATGGGCGCGCGACCCGGCGTACCCGCGCCCGCAGTCCTGGCAGTACGCGATCCTGCGCGGACGGCCGCAGCGCGCACGCACGTATGCACGGCTGACGATCTCTCCCACGCAGCGCGATGCGTTCGACGCGGAGGCCGTTCGTGCGCGCGTGCATGCGCTCGAGGGAACGACTCTGCGAACGGCGATCGCCCCTGCGGCGTCTGCCGTCGCTCTGCCGGCCGATCGCGCGGCGTTCGCGGCCGCACGCGCCCTGAGCGGTCGACGCGGGCTCGCGCCGACGATCGCGGCAGACGTCGTCGATCCGTTCGCGGCGGAGGGCGACGTCGCAACGGCGCCGCGCGTGTTCGGCGCCACGGCCCAGGAGCGATTGATCGCGGTCGTCGATGCCGGTGCACTCGGGTCCTGCATCGCCGTGGTGCTCGCGCGCCTGGACGATCCGACGACGCCGACGCCCGTGCGCCGCACCTCGATTCCCGATCGCGCGACGCTCGCCGTCGCTGCGGTCGATCCCGCGATCGCACGCGACGAGATCTGCCCGGCGAGTGGCCTCTTCGTCTACACCGTCGATGCCGACGTCGGTGGCACGTACGAGGTCACGATCGCGACGCTCGATCGTCCCGTCGAGACCGAGGTCGCGGCCTCGCGGTTCGGAGATCCGATCACCGGATCTCGTGCGAGCGACGGGCTGACGATCCTTCCGATTCCGTATCTCGACGCGACGCGCGCAGCGTGCGGTGCGAGCGACGCGCCTTCGTGCCTCACGGTCGCTGCGCTCGCGCGCGACGGAATGGAACGCGCCGGCACGCCGCGCGAAGCGCTGGAGCCGATCTGTCGAACGTCCGGCGGCGAGACGTGCGACGTGCTCGCTGGTCTGCTGGACGGCACTGCCGAGGCGGACGAGCTCGAGCGTCGCGCGTGCATGACCGGATTTCCCGCAGCCTGCCTGCGGCGAGGCGAGCGTGATCTGCAGGCGGGCACCGATCTCGCGCGTGCCTACGGGACGTTCCAGTACGGCTGCGCACAGGGATCGACGGATTGCTGCACCGCGGCTGGGACGATGCGCGAGTGGGAGCTCGCGCCGCAGGGCGCGCCCGTGCCCGAAGAGCCGGGCTGACCCGTTTCCTTTGATCCCGCGTCTCGCGATATCGTGAGCACATGAACGCGTCCCGCTTCGCACTCGCGCTCGTGCTCGCTGCGCCTCTCTTCGTCTCGGCGTGCGACTGCAGTGGTCCCATCGCTCCGAACAATCACTGCACGAGCGACCACGACTGCGCGGCAGGACAGAGCTGCGTCGACTCGGTCTGCAGGCCGAGCGCCGGCGACAGCGGGCTGCACCTCGACACGGGCAACGGCTCGGTCGACACGGGCGTCGTTCCCACCGACGCGTGGGGCAACTGCATCACGAGCGCGACGTGCGGGACTGGATACGAGTGCGCGGGCGGACACTGCTGCGCGAGCGCGAGCGTGTGCGGCTCGTCGTGTTGCGACACGACGCAGACGTGCTTCGCCGGCGCGTGCGTCGTTCCCGGTGACGCGTGTCGCACGACCGCCGACTGCGCGACGGGCCAGTACTGCGAGCCCGCGCTCGGCGGCAGCGGTGGTGACGGCGGCACGACGATGGACGCTGGCGTCGGAGGCAGCGATGCCGGCCGCGTCTGCAGCTCGCCGAGCGCGCGCCCGGGTCGTTGTCTCGCGCTTCCGCCCACGTGCCCGACGCTTCCCGACGGCGGCGTGCTCGATGGCGGCACCACCTCGTGCACGACGATGTGCGAGTACCATCCGGCCGTCGGCCACCTCGATGCGGTGGTCGCGTGGAGCTGGGGCCAGCCCATGCCGCCGACCGACAATCCGAACCGCATCGACGTGTGGTCCACGCCCGCGGTCGGTCGCATCTACGATGCCAACTGCGATGGAGCGGTAGACGATCTCGATCCGCCGAACGTCGTCTTCGTCTCCGGCTACGCGTTCAACCAGAGCACGGGCCTGGGCGCGTGCTGTCAGTGCTCCGGCAACACGCCGACCGAGTGTCATCGAGGCGTGCTGCGCGCGGTCGACGGCCGAACGGGCGAGACCGTGTGGACGCTGCGCGCCGCGAGCGGGACGTCGACGGGCTTCTCCGGGACCAGCGTCGCGCTCGGCGACGTCGATCGAGATGGTCGGATGGACGTCGTCGCCGCGACGGGCGAGGGCTACGTCGTTCTCGTCGACGGTACGGGCCACGTGACACGCACGAGCGATCAGCCCATCCCCGGCGCGGCGAACGATTCGTTCGGCTGGGGCGGCGGATTCGCGATCGCGGACATGGACGGCGACGGCTTCCCGGAGATCACGTGGGGCGCGACGGTGTTCCACACGACGGGCGGTGCGATCACGCGCGCGTGGACCGGAGCACACGGCACCGGAGCGGGCATCACTTCGAATCTCTCCACGCTCGCTGATCTCGACGAGGACGGTCACCTCGAGCTCGTCGCGGGCGTGACCGCGTATCGCGCCGACGGAACCGAGCTGTGGAATCGTGCCGATCTCGCCGACGGGTTCCCCGGTGTCGCCGACATGAACGGGGATCACCATCCGGAGGTCATCGTCGTGGCTCCGGTCCCCGGCTCGCCGTCGCCTGGTCGCGGGACCGTCACCATCCTGCGTGGCAGCGATGGCGTGACGATCGCGGGCCCCTTCACGCTCACCGGCGACGGCAACGGCGGTCCTCCGACCGTCGCGGACTTCGATGGCGATCATCTGCCCGAGATCGGCATCGCGCAGCGCAACTACTACTCGATGGTCCAGCTGAACGCGGCCGGAACCGGGCTCGAGCAGGTCTGGCGCACTCCGAACCACGATCTCTCGTCGTCGGTGACGGGCTCGACCGTGTTCGACTTCGAGGGCGATGGCATCGCGGAAGTCATCTACGCCGACGAATGCTTCCTCTGGGTCTACGACGGCCCGACGGGGCACATCCGTTATGCCGGCCTCACCTCTTCGTTCACCGGCACCGAGACCTCGATCGTCGCCGACGTCGACGGCGATGGTCACGCCGAGATCGTGCAGGTGTCGAACGGCGCCGACATGAGCGCGACGGGATCGTGGCCCTGCGACACCGCGCCGTGGAACGTCGTGAGCACCGACCCGAACTACGCGCACCCCGCGTGGGTGCGACCGACGGGAGATCGCGCGTGGCGCGGCGTGCGCGTGCTCCGCGATGCGGCGCGCACGTGGGTCGGCACGCGACCGATCTGGAACGAGCACACCTATCACGTGACGAACGTCTGTGTGCCCGGCGACGGCGCGTGCGCTGCGGGCGAAGGCTACGGAGCGATCCCGACGCACGAGACCGCGAGCTGGACGCTGCCGTGGCTCAACAACTTCCGACAGAACGTGCAGGAGAGCGGCGTGTTCGACGCGGCCGACGCGACGCTCGTCCTCGAAGTGCGTTGCTTCGATCCCGTGGAGCTCGTGGCGAGCGTGCGCAACGTCGGCGCGGCGATCCTTCCGCCGGGCGTCGTGGTCGACTTCTTCCGCGTCGATACGGGTGGTGTCGAGGTCGCGCTCGGCAGCGCGACGACCACGAGCTCCGTGTTCCCGGGCGCGCTCACGCAGCTCACCCTCACGCTCCCTGCAGGAGCGGACGCGATGGCGACTTACCGTGCGCGGATCGACAATCCGAGCGCGATGCCGACGTTCCGCGAGTGTCGCACCGACAACGACACGTCGCCGGACGCGACCGGTCACTGCATCATGTAGTCGGACGCGCTCGGGCCCGGAGCGTCAGAGCACGCGGTGCTTCAGGCTCGGCAGGCTCGCGCGGATGCGCGCGACGACGGCGTCGTCGATCCACGCGGAGGCGAAGCCTTCTCCTTCGCCGCACTCGCCGAGCACGACGCCCCACGGATCGGCGATCAGCGCGTGGCCGTAGCTGCGACGCTCGCCGTGGTGATGCCCCGTCTGCGCGGCCGCGAGCACGTACGACTGCGCTTCGATGGCGCGCGCGCGCAGCAGCACGTGCCAGTGATCCTTGCCCGTCGTGAGCGTGAACGCCGCCGGAACCGCCAGCGCGATCGCGCCGCGATCGACGAGCGCGCGATAGAGCTCGGGGAAGCGCACGTCGTAGCAGACGCTCAGGCCCAGCTTTCCGAACGCCGTGTCCGTCACGACGATCTCCTTGCCCGGCTCGACGGTGGCCGACTCTTCGAGCTTCGTTCCATCGGGCAGATCCACGTCGAACAGATGAATCTTCCGATAGATGGCGCGGACGGCGCCGCTCGCGTCGAGATGTACGCACGCGTTCTTCGACTTCTCGGGGACGCTGCCCTTCTCGTAGAAGCCGCCGAGCACGAGCTCCGCGTCCGTCGACTTCGCGAGCGCGCGCATGCGCGTCAGGATCGGCCCACCATCGGGTAGCGGCTCCGCGATCGCGAGCTTGCCTTTCTCGGGGCCGAGATACGCGAAGCACTCGGGGACGACGATCACCTTCGCTCCGTCGCGCGCGGACTCGGTCACGAGCCGCTCGACCACGCCGAGGTTCTTCTCGACGTCGGGCCCCGACGTCATCTGGATTACCGAGACCTTGGTCTTCGTCATCGCACGGCCTTTCCAGGTGCAACGTAGCCCGAAACTCCGAGGCTCGCCGACCCGTCGGACGCGTCGACGAGAGCGCAGTGCGAAGAGCGCGAGAGTGTCCCCCTCGTGCGGGTCTGCCAGATCCGCGGCGGCGGGATCTCCTCGTGCCGGCACACGACGCGTGGCGGGCTGCCCGAAGCGTCGTCGGCGAACGGTCGCGTGATCGAGAAGAGCCCGAGCCCGAGGGCGAGCCACGCCGTCGCCGCGACTGCGACGCTCACGCGCAGACGCGTCCACGGCACGAGCGCCAAGCACGGCAGGGCGTACACACCGACCATCCGGCGCGTCGACGCGAGCTCTCCGAGAAAGCGCGCGCTCTCGGTCGCGTCGGCCGATGTCAGATCGCCGTGATCGAGCGCGAGCATGCCGGTGGCGATCACGACGCCTGCGGCGAGCACGGGCAGCACGACGGCCCCCGGGGCGAGGCGTGAAGGCAGCGCGCGCAGTTGCCACGCGAGCGCGAGCGCGAGCGCAAGCGGCGCGAGCGTTGTTGCGGCGGCGAGCGGCCCGAACGTGTCGAGCGCCGAGGCGAAGTGATCGGCGCTCGCGAGTGTGCGCAGGCGTGCGAGCGCGTGGACCGTCGTCGCCAGCAGGGCGAGGGCGAGCGCGGCGAGCGCGGGCACGACCGACCCAGGGCTCGCGCGCTTTCGTCCCGCGAGCACGGCCGATGCGAGGAGTGTCGCGACCACGACGCATGACGCGATCGGGCCGAGCGGCATCGTCGACATCCGATGGTGCCGGCCCGTCCAGTGCGCGGCCTCCGCGGCGAACCTCAGATAGTGCGCCACGTCGATCGATGAGACGGCGACGAGCACGGAGCCCGCGCCGCCGAAGACGAGCGCGATCGCGCCGGCCACGCGCGATGGGATCGGGGTCCGCTCGTCGAACACCGGGTCACGCATCCCCGATGGACACCGGACCGCGCGGCAGGTTTCGTCAGTGCTCTGCGCCGAGCTGCATCGTCTGTACGACCGTGTCGTTGCCTTCGCGATAGATCGACACCGAGACGCTCGAGGTTCCGTGCGCCGCGCTGAAGCGGTTCGCTTCGGGGGAGCTCGGTGCGTCGGTGATCGCCCAGCCGCTCGCCGTCAACGCATCGCGATACGCGCGATCGATCTCGGCGAGGTCGCGGCCCGCGTATCCGAGCAGCGCGACGCGGACGGGGCCCATCGACGGAACGGATCGCGACGCGCCGCCCGGCACGGTCGGAAATCCCTCGGGCCAGTCGGGCGGCGCGCTCGTCGTTGCGGCCTGCGTCAGCGATCCGAGCAAGGTGATCGCGAGCGAGGGGCCTGCGCACTCACGCGCGGCCGCGCATGTCGGCTCGAGTGCGCAGTGATAGGCCGTCTCGCCGACCGACGCGTAGAGCCCGCCCGGCTCGCAGCCGGCCTCGCAGTCCGCGGCGCGATCGCCGTGACCTTCCGCGACGTCGCAGTCGTGCAGGCGATGGCAGAGATCGAGGCAGCCGGGATCCTCGGCTGCTGTGCTCGAAGGGGGTGGCTCGGGAGCGCTCGCGCCCGACAGACAACAACCCGTCACGAGCACGATCGACGACAGGAGCATTCGCGTCACAGGCGGAGAATAGCGCAGCCGACCGGCGGCTCTTCCACGTGCGCGAAAAAACCGCTATGGCTCGCGCATGCTGGAAAAGAAGGATCTCGTCGTGGGGCAGGGGGCCGAGGCCACCGCCAAGAAGCGCGTATCCGTGCACTACACGGGCACGCTGACCAATGGATCGAAGTTCGACTCGTCGCGCGATCGCAACGAGGCCTTCGACTTCGTCCTCGGCGCCGGACAGGTCATCAAAGGATGGGACGAGGGCGTTGCGGGCATGAAGGTCGGTGGCCGTCGCACGCTCACGATCCCGCCCGAGATGGCATACGGCGCGCGCGGGTTCCCGCCCGTGATTCCGCCGAACTCGACGCTCGTGTTCGACATCGAGCTGCTCGACGTCAAGTGAACCGTTCATGACGTGGTGGACCGTCGCGACGATCGCGGAGGTGATCTGGATCGTCGTGATGGGCGTCGGCATCGTGCTCGAGAGGCGATCGCCGGTCGCGACCATCGCTTGGATCGTGTTGCTCGCGTGGCTGCCGTTCCTCGGCGTCGCGGTCTACTTCTTCTTCGGCCCGCGACGGCTCAAGCGGCGCACGCTCAAGCGCGCGGCCGGGCAAAAGCTTCTCGCGCATGCGGTCGCCTCGATCCGCGAAGACTCCGAGCACCCGATCGCGCGCGGCCAGCTCGCGCAGATGATCGTGGGCGCGGGAGAAGCGCCACCGCTGCGCGCGACGAAGGTCGAGCTCCACTTCGACGGTGAGGCCGCGTACGCCGCGATCTTCCAGGCGATCGAGCAGGCCAAGCACCACGTCCATCTCGAGTACTACATCTACGAGCCGGGCAAGATCGGCGCGGAGCTCCGCGACCGACTGACCGCATGCGCGAAGCGCGGCGTAGAGGTGCGGCTCTTGATCGACTGGGTCGGCTCGCATGGTCTGCGGGGCAGCTTCTTCGCCCCGCTCGTCGCCGCCGGCGGCGAGCTCGCGTGGTTCAATCCGGTTGCGAGCCGCCGCATCAACTGGCGCTTCACGAACTTCCGGAGCCACCGGAAGATCTGCGTCGTCGACGGGCAGGTCGCGTTCACGGGCGGGATGAACATCGCCGACTGCCACGGCGGCGACGACATGGTCGGCTCGGCGCACATCGGTGCGCACATGAGCGGCGGCCCGGCGGCAAAGGACGCGAAGTACTGGCGCGACACGAACGTGCAGTTCGAGGGCTCCGCCGTCCGGGCGCTCGCGCGCATCTTTCTCGAGGACTGGTACTTCGCGACCGAGAAGCCGCCGCCGACCGGTGACGCGTACCTGCTCCCGCCCAGGAAAGAAGGCGACGAGCTCGTGCAGGTGGTCGCGTCGGGGCCTGACGCGTCGATGTACGCGATCCAGAAGCTCTACTTCGGCGCGATCACGTCCGCGCGCGAGCGCGTCTGGATCGAGACGCCGTACTTCGTCCCCGACGAAGCGATGACGGAGGCGCTCGTGTCGGCGGCGCTCCGCGGCGTCGACGTGCGCTTGATCGTGCCGGAGCGCGGCGACAACCGGGTGGTCGACTACGCTGCCCGCTCGTACTTTCCCGAGCTGCTTCGGGTCGGCGCGCAGGTGCTCGAGTACACGCCGCGCTTCATCCACGCCAAGACGTGCGTGATCGACAGCGACCTCTCGATCGTCGGCACCGCGAACCTCGACAACCGCAGCTTCCGCCTGAACTTCGAGGTGGTCGTCGCGATCTACGGCGAGAAGACGAACCAGGCCCTCGCCGCCGCGTTCGAGAACGACCTGTTGGGCACGCGCCCGGTGAAGAACAGGGAGCTGCGCCGCGAGCCGTTCCTGCAGCGCGCGTCGGAGGCCGTCGCGCGTCTCTTCTCACCTCTTCTATGACGGGCTATGGTCGGCCCATGCGCGCCGTTCTGGTCGTCCTCTCGCTGTCCGTGCTCGGCTGCTCCGCGCCGAGCGTTCCCGCTTCGCCCGTGGTCGGCCACGTACGGATGCGCGACCGCGTGATCGATCTGACGGTCGATCAGTTCGACACGCGCACGGCGACCGAGCTGCACGAGCTGCGTCACGCGACGGCCCAGCACGAAGTCGAGGTCTGGGCCGACGTGAACGCGCGCGAGCTCCGCTTCGATCGCGACTGATCTTCTCGAAAGAGAGAGGCGCTCGACGCGATCGAGCGTTTGCGCACGCAGTGAAGCGTGTGCTTCTCCGTGAGACGCGCGTTCAGGCTGCGCGAACGAGCTCGGACACGAGACCGAAGAAGATCGCGCGCATCGCGTCGTCGGACGGAACCTTCGCGGTGCGGATCGCTGCGTCGCGCCAGCGCTCGACCGAGCGCGGGCCACGGACCGCCGCGAAAGTGCGCTCCCAGCTGTCGGGCACCGCATATGCGCCGATCGGAAGGATGGGGCGATCGGCGGGCACGAGCACCGACTGGCCGAGCGAGCCGAGCGCGCCCTCGATCGTGGGCATGCCCGTCGAGATCACGCCGTCGCGCACGAGCTCGAGGCCGCCGAGCTCGATCGGATAGACCTCTTCCTCGCTGCGCGCGTTCGGCACGAACGCCCAGCGTCCGCGCTCCCAGCGCAGCGCCTCGAGATAGCGATCGCGCACCTGGCCGCGCACGGCGACGAAGAGCTGCGCCGGCCGCAGCACGCCGAGGCTCACGAGCGCATCGCCGAGACGGCCGCCGTGCTTGCCGAGCACGGCGAGCGCCATGTCGACCTCCATGCGCATGCACGTCCCGTTGCGCACGAGGTACTCGCCGAGCAGCTCTTCGCGCATCGTCGACGACGCGAACTCGGGCTTGCCGTCGACGAAGTAGACCTTCTTCCGCTTCGCGCTGCCGTCGGGGAGGATCTCGTCCAGCCGCAGCATGCCCGTGCGCCGCTTGCACGCGATGCGGTTCACGAGCGCGAGCACGGTGCCCGGCTCGACGGTGCCCATCGTGGCCTGCGCGAGCTCGGCCTCGCCCCAACGCCGCGCCGGCGAGCGCAGATAGCGATCGAGCTCGGGCGCGCCGAGGCCCGGCTCGCCCTCGCGTCTCACCTCGAGGCCCGCCTTGATCTCGCCGCCGATGATCTTGCGGACGATCTCCGCGAAGGAGTACGGGCCCGCCACTACGCCATCGGCGCCGGCGAGCTCGTACTTCGTCGGCTGTTCCTGTGCGAGCTTCGCGAGCAGCTCGTCGCTGCCCCGATCGCGCGGGTGACGGCCGTGCGTGTCGACCATGCCCGTCGGTCGCGCGACCGGATCGCGCGCGGGCAAGCTGTCGGGATCGACGGGGGCGAGCTCGAGTCGCTCCAGCAGCTGCGCGAGCTCGGCGCGACCGCGACCGAAGAGACGCCGTCGGTGGGCGAGCGCCGTGAGCGCGAACCCGAACGCGCGCGCGTCGGGGCGATCGCTCGGCTTGCGCGAGAGCGCGTGCACGAGGACCTCGCGCAGATCCGACGGCATACGCGCGGGATCGGCGCCGGTGAGCAGACCGAGATCACCGTTGCGGATGCGCACGAGGATGTCGAGGTCGGTCCCCGATCCGAAGAGCGGCTCGCCCAGGCGCGCCTCCGCGAGCACGGTCGCGAGCGTGAACACGTCGCTGCGGCCGTCGACCTTCTGTCCGGTGACCTGCTCGGGCGACATGTAGCCGAGCTTGCCGCGCACGTGACCTTCGTCGGTGCGATGTGCGGCCTCGGAGAAGCGCGCGATGCCGAAGTCGGCGAGCTTCACCTCGCCGCGTCGCGTGAGGAGAAGGTTCGCCGGTGACACGTCGCGATGCACGACGCCGAGCGGCTGATCGTCGTCGTCGCGCAGATCGTGGGCGTACGCGAGAGCCGCCGACGCCTCGACGCCGATCTCGAGCAGCGCCGCGAGCGGGACGCGCTCTCCGGCAGCGGCGGCCGCGCGGATCACGCGCCCGACGTTCGTACCGTCGACGAGCTCCATCGCGATGTAGAGCGTGCCGTCGATGTCGCCGAAGTCGTGCACCGCGACGATCGACGGATGCTCGAGGCGCGCGGCCAAGCGCGCTTCGTCGACGAACATCTCGACGAAGTCACCGTCGCTCGCGTGCTGCGGCAGGATGCACTTCACTGCGACCCGCCGCTGCCACCCCGAGGGCCCCACGCGGCGCGCTTCGTACACCTCCGCCATGCCGCCCGTAGCGATACGGCGAAGGAGGCGATAGGGGCCGAGCGTGCGCTCTCGCATCTTGAAACGACCCTCTCTCGCGACGCGAGCGCGAAGCGGACCGTTGGTTCCAGTATGAGGAAACCGCTCGTGCGCGAAAGCGGAAACGTCGATGCGCGCGTGAAATCACGAGCGCGCCTTTCAAGTTTGCACGAACGTCGGATCGACCGGGCCGGATGTACGACGAGCGACTACGTCTCCGTCGGAGTGATCCTCGGAGGCGTCAGAACGTTCCGTCGACCACGAGCCCGGTCGGCGTGAGGCGCAGCGACGCATGCGCGGCTGCGTCAATCTGCTCGTCCGAAGGCGGCGTCGCCCAGAGCACGATGCCCAAGAGGCCGATCACCCCGCCGACGACCGTGGTGGTGATCGACACGATGCGGAGTGTGTCTTGCGTGTCGCGGGAGCTCTGCAGAGACGCGCCTCGCGCTCGCAGCGGGTCGCAGACCGAGGGTAGGTACATCGCGCACATCGACGCGTACTCGCGGTTGAGATCCGTGATGCCCGCGTCGGTCGATCCGATCTGCAGCTCGTTCCAGATCAGCAGAGGCGCGCCGACGGCGAGCAACGCTGCGCCGGACACCGCGAGCGCGATTCCCGCCGTCCGCTGGGTATCGGCCGCGCCGGTGCGTGAGGCACGTTGCACGGCCGTCCACACGAGCGGCGGCGTGAGCGTCAGCGTCTCGCCGCGCGTGATCTCGATCTCGCTCGACCACGGCTCGCGCTCGGCGACCTCGACCGCGATGCGATGCGGTCCGATGCGCAGCGGTGTCTCGGCGGTGGTGATCGTCTCCTCGTCGACGCGGATCACCGACGGCGCCGTGGGCAAGGCCACGCGCAGCGCGCCCATCGTGTCGGGCGTCGCATCCGGATCGATCGCGAGTCGGAGCGTGACGCGGACCTCGGCGCCTTCGTCGACGCGCACGCGATGCGGGTCCGAGAGATAGCCGGCGCGCTCACCGCTCACGTCGTGATCGCCGGCGGGCACCGGCAGCGTCGAGGCGAGCGGCGTCGTCCCGACCTCGCGGCCGTCGACGAGCACACGCACGCCGGTGAGCGGCGCGTCGATGCGCAGCGTGCCGCGTGCCTCGACCTCACGACGCAGATCCACCACGAGGCTCGACTCGGCCGTCCCCGCGATCGCGACCTCGCGCGTCACGCCCTCGTAGCCGGGCGCGCGCACTCCGATCGAGTGCGTGCCGCCGCCGAGATCGATCGGAGCCGTCAGCGGCGTCGTGGCGACGTCGCTCCCGTCGACGCTCACGATGGCGCCGTCGACGTTCGCTTCGACGCGCAGATGCCCGATGCGATCGCGTTGGCGTGCGAGCTCGCGCTCGACCTCTGCGCGACGTGCCGCAGGAAGCGTATCCCGACCTTCGTCGAGATAGCGCTGGTACGCGCGCGCCGAGGCGACCGGATGGCCGAGCTCGGCGTGGACGCGCCCGAGGTTGTAGAGGACGGGAAGCGCGGGCGCGATCTCGTACGCGCGCTCGAACTCGGCGAGCGCGGCGTCGTAGCGGCCTTCGTTGAAGAGATCCGTTCCGCGTTGGAAGTGGGCGCTCGCTTCCGCGCGCGGATCGGTCTGTGCGAGAGCGGGCGTGACCGCGACGAGAACGATCACGAGCGCGAGCGCGGCGATCCTCATCGCGGCCCGTAGGGGTTGGCCTCGAGCCCGATCTGCTCGGCGCGCGTTCGGGGCGTGTGGGGCGGTGTCTCTCGCGGCGGACGAGAGGTCGTCGTCGTCGGCGGCGGAAGCGCGAGCGGCTCGGCTCCCGCATCGTCGTCGATCTCGACGATCGTCTCGGGCGGTGCCGTGACGAGCTCCGTCGCGGGCGGCGACGTCGTCGAGCTCGGCACGACGGCCTGCACCGTGGGCGACGAGCGCGACGTCGACACGAAGATGGTCGCGCCGACCGCGAACACGATCACGAGCGCGAGCACCACGAGCGTCGCCGGATCCGCGCGAGGCGCGCGCTCTCCCGACCCGGTGATCGGCACGGGCGTCGACGGATTCGAGGGGCTGCTGCCTCGGAGCGCCTCGCGCGGCATCGTCGGCGGGCGCGGCAGCGGTCGATCGCCGAGGACGTCGGAGTGCGGACCGTCGGAGATCGTTCGTGCGCGCGCGGCGGGCTCGTTGCTCGCGAAGCGCAGGAGATCGCGACGCATCGCCTCGGCGCTCTCGTATCGATCTCTCGGATCGGGGCGCAGCGCGCGATCGATGACTGCCGCGAATTCGGGGTCGACGTCGGGGCGTCGCGTCGTGACCGGCGGGTACATGCCGGCGCCGATCATCATCATGACTTCGCCGACGGTCTTTCCGTTGAACGGAACCTTGCCGGTCAGCGCCTCGTACGCGATCACGCCCATGGCCCACACGTCCGCGCGAGCATCCACGTCGCGGCCCGCTGCCTGCTCGGGCGACATGTAGAACGGCGTGCCGATGAGCGAGCCTTCGTGCGTGAGGCGCGTCGCGGGCTCCGTCGTGCCGCCGGCGATCTTCGAGATGCCGAAGTCGAGGATCTTCACGCGGTCGTCGCGCTCGTCGCCGACGAGGAACACGTTCTCCGGCTTGAGGTCGCGATGCACGATCCCGGCGGCGTGCGCGACGGCCATGCCCTCCGCGACCTGCGCGAGGATGTTCGCCACGCGCGTCTGCGCGAGACGCGGATCGATCTCGAGCACCTCGTGGAGCGAGCGCCCCGTGAGCAGCTCCATCAGCACGTACGGCGCGCCATCGTCCAGCCGTCCTGCATCGAGCGTCTCGACGACGAACGGCGTCTGCAACCGCCCGGCGATGCTCGCCTCGCGCAAGAGACGCTCGACGTAGCGCGGCTGCCGCGCGAGCTCGGGGCGCAGGATCTTGAGCGCGCGTCGATGATGCGTGAGCACGTGCTCGACCTCGTACACGTCCCCCATGCCGCCGCCGCCGAGATGCTTGATGACGCGCAGCTTCTCGAGCAGCACTTGTCCGACGCGATCGGGTCGCGGGACGGCCTCCGGCTTGGGCCCTTCGCCGCTCACGCGAACCTCGGCGCGGGGCCGGTGCCGAGACGCACGGCACCCAGCTCCACGAGCAAGAGCGCATCGGCGCGCTCGGCCTCCGTGTGCGCGATCTCCGTCAGCGCGCGCGGCACGGCGAGGGACTCGAGCAGGACCGAGAGACGTACCGGCAAGGGCACGTCGCGCTCGCTCCAGTCGGGCGCGCGCATCAGCACCTCGCGCCCATCGAGCACCTGCTCGCCGGTGCGCAGCCGCCGCGAGATCCCGGAGGCGAGCAGATCCCACGGATCGCCTTGCAGAGGGAAGCCGCGCTGCGGGCGCTCGGCCTGCCGATAGAGCGCCGCGCGGCCGGCCGTCCACGTGAAGACGTCGTGGAGCTTGTCGCGCTCTTGCGCCGCGAGCCGACCGAAGAGCTCGAGCGGCTCGATGAGCCCGAGCGCGACCAGCGTGTCGCCGAGCCGGCCCTTGAAGCGCGGCATCGCCGCGAGCGCGATGTCGAGCTCGGCGCGATCGATCACGCCCTCTTCGACGAGGTGCTGACCGAGCATCTCTTCGAGCTGGTTCGACGTGATGAAGACGGGCACGCCGTCGTCGATGTAGATCTCTTTGCGGATCCGATCGCGCTCGCAGACGAGCACTCCCGTCTCGCGATCGACGAGAAGCTGCACGAGCACGTTCGCGAGGCCCACTTGGGTGAACGTCCAGCTCTCTCCGGTGCGTCCGAGGCGGCTCGAGCGCGCGGGCCTCGGCGGCTGCGTCGAGATTCGCGACGAAGGCGGCAGGTGTTGTGCGAGCTCGGGCAGGCTCGCGAGCGGCCGCTCGCCTCCGCCATCGATCGACACGAAGCTCGCTCGCTCGACTTCGCCGGTGCGCAGCGCCTGCACGACACGCGCGTATGGCCACGGGCCGAGCACGGTCGTGTCGTGGTGCACGAGGTAGCTCGCAGTCACGGCCGGGCGCAGCGTCTCGCGCTCGACGCGCGAGGGCGGCTTGATCTGGGCGCCGGTGGGCGCGGTCTGTGCCTCGATGGTCTGTGCGAGGCTCGTGCGATCCGTGTCGGGCGTGGCGTCGAGCGCGCCGACCACGAGCGCGCCCAGCATCGCCTGCAGCTCGCGCTCGGGTGTGGTCGCGAAGCGCGCGAGCGCCGCCCGCATCGCCCCCGCATCGGGCGTGCGTCGATCGGGCGAGCGTGCGAGCGCTGCGAGCACGACGTCGCCGAGGCCACTCGGCCAGTCCTGCGCGGCCTCGCTCACCACGTCGCATCGCGCGTCACGGATCGCGAGCAGCACGTCGAGCTCGCTGCCCTTGGCGAAGAGCGGCTCGCCGAGGAGGAGCTCGGCGGTGATCGTCGCGGCGGCGAACACGTCCGAGCGTCGATCGGCGAGCGCGCCGCCGACCTGCTCCGGTGCGAGGTAGCCGAGCTTGCCCTTCGCCGCCGACGAGCGCGGCCCGAGCCCGCGTCCGAGATCGCCGAGCGCGCGCGCGATGCCGAGATCGCCCAGCTTCACTGCGCCGTGCACCGAGATGAAGACGTTCGACGGGCTGACGTCGCGGTGGACGATGCCGAGCGGATCCCCGCCGGGGCCGACCGCGCGATGCACGGCGTCGAGGCCCGCGAGCAGCTCGGTCGCGACGTAGATCGCGAGCGGCATCGGCATCGTCTTGCCTTCGCGGGCGAGCCAACGCGACAGGCGACGCAGATCGACGCCGAACACGTACTCCAGAACGAGATACGGACGATCGCCGTCCAGATCGCAGTCGAGCACCTCGACCACGTTGCGATGCCGCACGTGCAGGCCGAGCCGCGCTTCGTGCTCGAACATCGCTCGCGCCTCGGCGCTCGCCGCGAGCGAGGGCAACATGCGCTTGATGACGACGGCGCGATCGGCGCCCGCGGCTTGCGGCTTGAGCGCGCGGAAGACGTCAGTCGTCGCGCCGGCCGCGATGCGGGACGCGAGGCGGTACGGGCCGATGCCGTGCGTCTCCTCGCTCTCGCTCACGTGCCTCCGTCGGCCGCGGGCGACGACGCGTCGGGGAGCTGACAGAGATTGCCGACGCACGTCCGCGGCGTGGTGCAGTCGCGATCGCTCAGGCACTCGAGCCGGCACGTCTGGTCGCGATCGCAGATCATCGGATCGGGGCAGTCACTGGCGTAGATGCAGGGCTCGGTCGAGGTGTCGTAACAGCCGAGCGTGTGCGACGCGTCCATCGTGCAGTGCGCGCCGCTCGCGCAGTCGCGATCGTCGTTGCACGCGGTCGTGCAGCTGCTGTTCTGGCAGATGAGACCCGTAGTGCACTCGCTCGTCAGCGTGCAGGACGCTTCTTGGTCGAGCTGGCAGCCGCCTCCCATCGTCGCGGACGTGACGATGCAGCTGAGCCCGGCGCCGCAATCGCGCGCCGTGGTGCACTGCCGACGGCAGACCGCGAGCACGCACACGAGCGGATCGGCGCAGTCGCTGTTGATCTGACATGCCGCGCCGATGTTCACGCTCGGGCGAGCGCACGAGACGGCGAGCAGCGCGAGGAGCGCGACAGACGCTCTCATGGCCATCCCACCGCGCCGGGCGCGAAGTGGCTGTTGATGGTCCCGTCGCCGAGCTGACCGCGGTTGTTCTCGCCCCAGCACACGAAGCCGGTCGCGGTCCGCGCGCACGTGTGGTTGTCGCCCGTCGTCAGCTCGGTCGCGCTCGCGACACCGACGACGCGCACGGGCGATCGCAACGTGCCGCTGCTCGGCGATGCGAGCGGATCGACACCGCACTGCCCGAGGAAGTTGTCGCCCCAGCAGTACACGTCGCCGTCGATCGTGCGTGCGCACGTGTGATCGCCTGCGGCCGCCAGCTCGACGGCCGGCGGCATCGCGGACGTCGGTGCGGGAGTCACGCGCGCGCCGGTGCCGCCGTCGCCGAGCTGGCCGATGCCGTCGTTGCCCCAGCAGAGAACGACGCCGTCGTTGCGGCGTGCGCACGCGTGCTGACTGCCGAGCACGATCTCTTCCGCGTTGGAAACGCCGCCGACGAGCAGCGGCATCATCGAGATCATCGTGCCGCCGAGATCCACGCCGAGCTGGCCGCCGCGATCGTCGCCCCAGCACTGCACGCGTCCGTCCGACAACCGCGCGCACGTCGACGAGCCGCGCGCGGTGACTTCGACGGCAGTTCCGGCGAGCGCGAGGGTGGGCGTCGGCGTGTTGCGCGGCGTCGTCGTTCCGTCGCCGAGCTCGCCCGAGCCGTTGCTGCCCCAGCATCGGACGGCGCCCGCCACGACCGCGCACGTGTGCGTGCTGCCGGCCGAGATCCACGTCGGCACGAGCGCGCCGTTCACGGTGGTCGGTACGCCACGCGCTGCCATGCCGCCGTCACCGATCTGACCGGAGGTGCCTTGTCCCCAACAACGCAGGCCGCTCGTCGTCGAGTATGCGCACGCGTGCAGCGAGCCGGCAGCGAGCATGGTGACCGACGCGAGCGTCAGCGGCGTCGTCGCGTGACGATCGGTGAACGCGCCATCACCGATCTCTCCTTCGGTCCCGGCGCCCCAGCAGCGCAGCTGTCCCGCGAGCGTCGCGCAGGTGTGCTCTTGTCCGGCGACGAGCAACGGAATCGGCGCCGGCCCCGTCATGAGCACCGCCGCATCGACGTACGCGTCGCTCATCGCATCGGAGCCCGCGTCGGTGCCGACATCGCTGCTCGCGTCACCGGGTGATGCGTCGACTCCGCCGTCGCGCTGCGGTGGTACGCACACTGAGATCGTCATCGAGAGATCGCAGACGAGCCCGTCGCGACAATCGCGATTCGTATGACACTGCTCGCGGCACTCGCCATCGGGCGCGCAGATCTTCGGCGCCTCACAGTCGGTGTTGTACTCGCAAGGCATGGTGGTCGAATCGTCCCGACATCCGATGCCGACGCCCGCGTCGTCGTGGAGGCATCGCGCGCCGGCCGGACAGTCCACGTCGGTCATGCACGCTTCCGAGCAACGCCCCATCAAGCACACGAGCGGCGGTCGACATGTGCTGCTGAGCGCGCACTGGTCCTGAACGGGCAGCTCGCATGCGCGCAGACCGTCGTCGTCTTCCAAACACACGAGGCCGACGCGACAGTCGCGATTCTGACGACATTCGACGCGGCAGTATCCGAGGCGACAGACCAGCGGCGAGGCGCACTGCGTCGTGAGCTCGCACTCGTTGCCGAGCTCGAGCTGCGGCCGCGCCGAACAAGCCAGCGCGAGCGGCGCACAGAGCCAGATCCACGAGAACGACCGCACGATCATGCAGAGTAGCGCCTTCGGTTCGTCTCGCGTGAGATCGGCGTGATCTGCGCAGACTGCCCTACAACCCCGCCAACGATCTCGTTTGACGACGGGCGCGCGAATCGGCACCTTGGAAAGAATCGTCTCCCGCCGAGCTCGGCGCCGTGCTTCCGAGCGCATCCAGAGGTGGAGTGATCGCAACCCTTCGTTCGCTGTGGTTCCACGCGCGTCGCCATGCGACGTCGGTGTCGCTCGTCGCGCTCGCGGCGGCCGGATGCGGTCATGGTGGCGATGGCGCCACGGGCAGCGAGCAAGCGCTCATCGTGACGGGGCACTGTGCCGTCACGGCGAACGGGCTCACCGCGGCGAGCGAGACGGTCACGGGATCGATCCGCGACGAGGGCACCGCGCCTGGCGGTACGTGGCAGAGCAGCACCAGCGACTCGCTCGTCGGCACGCCCGATTGGCTCGAGTGTCGCGTGAACGGCTCGACCGTCGCGGACTTCACCGGCACCGGCACCTGGAACGGCACGCCGGGCTATTCGTTCCGCGTGCACGTTCAGGATCGCGGAGCACCGGGCGCGCCGGCGCGCGTCGAGCAACCGCCGACGACCGCCGAGATCGTCGCGACACGAACGTACTCTCCGCCGCGCGCGACGGACGGAGTCGCGAGCTGGGACGCGGGCGCGTACGCGACGATCCCGGAGTCGCTTCCGGTCACGGTCGGCAACGCAGGCAACGGCTGGGCATGGGTCACGTTCGCGCCGGACCCGGGCGGGACCGCATCGCTCGCGTACGCGGTGCGCTGTCGCTATCGCGGCGCAGGCCACGACGATCATCCACGCTCGCCGAGCGATCTGAGCGCGGGCCTCGCGTACGACTTCGTCGACTGTCAGCGCCCGTGTGACACCGTCCCGACGACCGACGACGACGACGACGATCACGACACCGACGAGCACGGCGATCGCGACGACGATCACCGCCACTGCGAGCATGGCGGCCACTTCTACTGCCGCGGCGACGATCACCACAGCTGTCATCGCGACGACGACGATGGTGATCACGATTCCTGGTGCAGCGATCCGGCGATCCTCGCGGGCGCGCAGCTGCTCGTGTCGTCGGCGACGGTGCACGTCGAGAGCGGCGTGCCCACGCTGCCGTCGCCACGTCACGGACAGACGACGGTCACGGTCGACCTCGCCGTGACGCCGTTCATCTTCGTCGCGCCGGAGAACGACTTCTATCGTCTCGCGGTGTGGGATCCGTCGGGCGCGCTCGTCCACAGCAGCGACGGCGATCTCGCTTCCGGCGACATCACCGTCACGCTCTTGCCGTAGTCGGGACCCACGCGCTCGCGGTCGACACTTGCTCGCCCGTCGTCTCGTACGCCGCGAGATCGAGCTTCCGCGTCTGCCACCAGTAGTCGAACGTGTAGCCCGGCCAGAGCGTCGAGTTCCGCGCGCCGTTGCCCGCGAGATACCAGCTGTGGCAACCGCTCATCCACACCGTCTTGCTCATCTTGCGATCGAGCTCGGCCGTGAACGCGCGCTGCACCTCGGGCCGCACGTCGAGCGCGCGCAGGCGCCGATCGCGGAGCGTCGTGATCGCCTGCACCGCATAGCGGGCCTGTGCCTCGATCATGAAGATCATCGAGTTGTGACCGAGCCCGGTGTTCGGCCCCATCATCGTGAACAGGTTCGGGAAGCCCGAGACGCTGATGCCGAGATACGCCTCGGGTGCGCCGCGCCACGCTTCCGTCAGGCTCCGACCGTCGCGACCGTGGATCGCGATCGGAGACAGATAGCCCGCGACGTCGAACCCCGTCGCCCACACGATCGCGTCGACCTCGCGCAGCGTGCCGTCGCTCGCGCGGATACCGTTCTTCTCCACGCGATCGATTGGCGTCGTGATCACCTCGACGTCGTCACGACACAACGCCGGGTAATAGTCGTCCGAGAGCAGGATGCGCTTGCAGCCCATGCGGTAGCGCGGCGTGAGCTTCTCGCGCAGCGCATCGTCCTTCACCTGACGCGCGATGTGCTGCTTGGCGAGCCACTCGAGCGGCGCCATCGCGCGCGGCTCGAGGAACGCGATCGCCGTCGCCTCGGCGCGCGTGTAGATCGCCGCGCGCAGCAGCTTCTGCGCGCCTGGATGGCGCGAGAAGAGCTGCTTGGTGCGCTCGGCGTACGCGTGATCGTTGCGCGGCACGACCCACGCGGGCGTGCGCTGATAGAGATCGATGCGCGCCGCCTTGCCGGCGAGCGCGGGCACGACCTGGATCGCGCTCGCGCCCGTGCCGACGACCGCGATGCGCTTGCCGTGCGGATCGAACGTGTCGTCCCACTGCGCGGTGTGGAACGCGGGGCCCGCGAACGAGTCGCGGCCGGCGATCGCGGGCAGCTGGGGCAGATGCAGCGCGCCATTGCCCAGCACGATCGAGCGCGCGCGGACGGTATGCCCGTCCTTCGTCGCGATCGTCCAGCGTCCGCGCGCCTCGTCCCAGTCGCAGCGCTCGACGTGCGAGCCGAAGCGGATGTGCGGCGTGATGCCGTGCTTCTCCGCCGTGCGCCGCAGGTAGTCGAGGATCTCGCCCTGCGGTGAGTATGCGCGCGACCAGCGCGGGTTCGGCTCGAACGAGAACGAGTAGAGGTGCGAAGGAACGTCGCACGCGGCGCCGGGATACTTGTTCTCGCGCCACGTGCCGCCGACGTCATGGCCCTTCTCGAGGATCACGAACGACGTGATTCCCGCTTCGCGCAGCAGATGGCCCGTCGCGATGCCGGAGAAACCACTGCCGACGATGGCGACCTCGACGTCCGTTCGCTCGCTGACCTGCATCACCGACCTCCAGAGCCTTCGTAGTCACCACGCGCGTCCTCGCCATGGCGAGGACCGTCGTCGCTCACGCCGCCATCGCCGGAACGATCCCGAGCTCGGCGCGCACGTCCTCGAGCGGCCGCTCCCACATCTCCTCGAGCCAGAGCGGCGCGAGGAACTCCGCCTTGCGACCGCGACGGTACGCGTCGATCACGCGCACGAA
>CAYSCF010000070.1:0-25671 GCA_964429305.1 uncultured Sandaracinaceae bacterium
CGACCTCGAGCACATCCCACGCGCGCATCGCCTTGCGCAGATCGTGCGTGAAGATTCCGCACTGCAGGCCGTAGTCGCTGTCGTTCGCTTCGCGCAGCGCCTCTTCGAAGTCGTCCCACGCGGAGAGCGTCGCGACCGGGCCGAACACTTCCTTGCGATTCAGATCGCTCTTCTTCGGCGCGTCCTCGACGAGCGTTGCTTCCACCATCGCATCCACGCGCCCGCCGCCGCAGAGCAGCTTGCCTCCGCCGCTCACCGCGTCCTTCACCCACTTCTCGATCCGGATCGCTTCCTTCTCGCTGATCACCGGGCCGATGAACGTGTGCTCGTCCTTCGGATCGCCCATCACGAGCTTCTTCGTGCGCGCGACCAGCTTCTCGCGCAGCGCGTCGATCACCGATCGATGCGCGAGGATGCGCTGCACGCTGATGCAGCTCTGCCCCGACTGGTAGAACGCGCCGAAGATCATGCGCTCGACGACGTCGTCGAGATCCACGCCCTGATCGACGATGCACGCTGCGTTGCCGCCGAGCTCGAGCAAGACGCGCTTCTTGCCCGCGCGCGCCTTCAGATCCCAACCGACCGGCGGCGAGCCCGTGAAGCTCAAGAGCGCGATGCGCGGATCGGTCGCGAACACGTCCGCGTCCTCGCGACGACAAGGCAGCACCGAGAACGCGCCCTTCGGCAGCGCCGTCTCCGCGAGGATCTCGCCGATGACGAGCGCGCCGATCGGCGTCAGGCTCGCGGGCTTCACGACGAACGGGCAGCCGACCGCGAGCGCGGGCGCGATCTTGTGCGCGACGAGGTTGAGCGGGAAGTTGAACGGCGTCACGAACGAGCAGACGCCGATCGGCACGCGCTTCCACATGCCGCTGTAGGCCTTCGATCGCGCGGCGATGTCGAGCGGCAGGATCTCGCCCTTTATGCGGACCGATTCTTCGGACGCGATCTTGAACGTGTCGATCAGGCGGCCGACCTCACCGCGCGCGTCCTTGATCGGCTTGCCGGCCTCGATGCAGAGCGAGAGCGCGAGCTCTTCGCTCCGCTCGCGGAAGCGCAACACGCAGTGATCGAGCACCGCCTGGCGCTCGTAGCTGGCCATCGCGCGCATCGGCTCGCGCGCGTCGTGCGCGGCCTGGATCGCGCGACCGATCGCCGCGCGATCGGCGAGCGCGACGCGATAGCCGACCTCACCGCTGAACTTGTCGGCCACCTCCAGCGTGGCGCTGCTCGTGGCTTTCTCGCCGGCGAGCCAGAAGGGTCGAGTCTCCATGCGCCGCAGCATACGTCCGCCGCTTGTGAGAGGCCGTCGCCAACCGCATAGTCGTTTCCATGAAGGTGCTGGTCTGCATCGATCTCTCGCCGCTCTCGGTCTCCATCGCCGACCAGGCCGGCAAGATCGCCACGATGACGGGCGCGAGCCTCCTGCTCGTCCACGCGGTTCGCGCGCCCGCGCGCGGTCGCGGATCTGCCGCAGCTCGTGGCGCCCGACGACATGGAGCAACGCGTCACCGAGCTCGAGTCGATCGCCGCGCGCCTCCGCGACAAGGGTGCGAGCGTCGAGGCCGAAGTGAAGCTGACCGATGCTCCGATTCCGCACTTCCTCGTTGACGAGTCGGTGCGCACGCGCGCCGATCTGATCCTCGTGGGCTCGCACGGACGCAGCAAGGCGTTCGAGCTCTTCGTCGGCAGCAGCACACAGGGCGTGATCCGCGAGGCCATGATCCCGGTGGTCGTCGTGAACGGCACGCGCAGCGTCGGAGGCCCTGGCTGACGTACCCTCTGGGGATGTCGAACGAAGACGGCGATGGAAACGACGGCCCGCGTGGGCCGATGAACACCGAGTTCCTCCACCTCGAGGTCTCGCGCTGGCTCGAAGGCGAGGGCCGCGCGAACGCCGACGACGTGATGCGCGAGCTGCTGCGCGACGCGATCCGCGCACGACTCGAAGAACGCCTCGGGGATCGCATCCGCGCCGCGGGGATCGCGATCGCCGACGAGATCGCCGACGACTTCGAGGCGAACCTCGCGATCGAGGCCCAGATCGACGCACGGCGCGACGCGCGCGATGCAGCGGCCGAGAAGGCGCGCGCGAGCTTGCGTCAGCCGACCAAAGCGCCCCGCAAGCGCTGACGCGGGCCTTCCGCCCTCGGCGCGCTCGGCGTACAAAGCACGCATGACTCGCGTCGCAGGTCTGGTCGGTTTTCGTCCCTCGCCCTCCGTCGCGCATCGCGTCACCGCGCCGCCCTACGACGTCATCAAGCCCAAGAGCCCGCTCGCCGCGCGCCTCGAGGCCGAGCCGCTCTCGCTCGCGCACGTCACGGTCGGTCCCGATCCGGTCGGCGCGTTCGCGCGCCTGCAGAAGGACGGGCTCGTGCGCGACGACGAGCCTGCATTCTACGTCTACGAGCAAGTATGGACCGGCGATCAGGGCCTCGAGCGCCGGCTCGGCGTGCTGGTCGCGTGCGAGGTCACGCCCTACGAGAAGCGACGCGTCATCCGCCACGAGAAGACGTTCGACGAGAAGGTGAAGGGCCGCATCGCGCTCGCCAACGCGACGGGTCACACGTTCGGCCCCGTGTTCGCGCTCGTGCGTGCGCCGCTCGATCCGTTCCTCGACGAGATCACGAAGCTCGAGACGCCGCTCTACGACTTCGAGACGGATCTGGGCGGGCTCAACGATCTGCACGGCATCCACTCGCGGGTGTTCCGCGTCCCGGCCGATTCCGATCGCGGCAAGGCGCTCGTGGCGCTGCTCGATGCGCCGCCGTTCTACATCGCCGATGGTCACCATCGCTATCACGCGGCGCTCAAGAACGGGCAGACGCATGCGCTGATGTACGTGACCGAGCGCGCGCGCATCCAGGCGTACGACCGCGTCGTGACGGGCACGACGCCCTTCGAGACGGTGAGGCCCACGCTCAAGCTGATCCCCGCGTCGGGCCTCTCGACGCCGCCCAAGCATCGCTTCGCGATCTATACCAAGGACGGCTCGTACTTCCTCGATGCGATCACGATCCCGCAGGACGTGGTGGGCCGGCTCGACTGCTCGATCCTCGAGCGCGAGCTCTATCCGCACCTCGGCCTGACGCACGCGATGATCCAGGACGAGAAGCACTTCGACTACTACCCGGAGTCGCAGCTCGATCAGGCGCGCACAGCCGTCGATCGCGGGGACTACGAGCTCGTCATCGCGCTCCATCCGGTCTCGATCGACGAGCTGATGAAGGTCGCCGACGCGGGGCTCGACGATCCGAACGTCGTGATGCCGGAGAAGAGCACGTTCTTCGCGCCGAAGATCTTGAGCGGCGTGTTCGTGTACCGGCACACGATCGCTTGAGTCAGATCGCGTCGATCGCGACGTCGAGCGCGTAGGCGCCGGACGCGTACGCGCTCGCCCCGTCCACGAACACCTCGTAGCTGCCCGCATCGAGCGTCACGTCGATGGCGACGTCCCCGCGCTCGTCGCGCGCGCAGGCGACCTCGCTCTGCGCGTCGCCGCATGCGCGCCGCACGTAGATCCCGCCCGCGAACGACGCGAGACGGCCCCGGATGACGACGTGCGAGCGCGTGGCCAGCACGAGCCGTTGCATCGATTCCGCACCGTCGCCGACGCACGTGCCGCGGAACGAGGTCGTCCCGCGCGCGGTCGTCCCCGTCGAAGGTCCGATCGCGAGCGGCGTAGAGGCAGTGCACATCGCGTCGAGATCGGTCTGCGTGAGCGTGATCGTCCGCGTGCCGAAGCTCGCCGCATCGCCGTCGACGACGAGCGTGTAGGTGCCGGGCGTGACGTCGACGTCGAGTGTGCCCATGTGACATCCGAGCTCGCGCGCGCCGTCTTCGAGGTACATCGTGGTCGCGAGGCCCGTGGCGGCGAAGTGGAGATGCGCGGCCATGGCGACGTCCACGCGAACGGTGCGCTCGGGCCCGTTCGTCGATCCGCAGCTTCCGTGGGCGTCACTGCGCGCGCGGAACGTGTCGACCAGCATCGGGCTCACCAGGTCCACGGTCGGCGCGCTCACACCCGACGCGGAGGCGAGCTCGCACGTCAACGCGTAGGTCCCTCGTCGATCGTGCGTGGCGCCGTCGACGACGACGAAGTGCCTGCCTGGCGCGAGCTCGGCACGCAGTGATTCGTTCTGTCGTACGCAAGCGAGCGAATCGCTCACGCAGTCGTCGCGCACGTCGATCGTGGCCGCGAAGTCCGCCGTGATCGCGCAGCGCAGTCGCGAGGGCTCGCTCACGTCGAGCGCGTAGACCTGCTCGTGGCTGCCGACGCCACCACAGTCGCTCTGCAGCGAGTCGCTCGCGCGCGTCGTGTCGCCGTGGATCGTCGTGCCGATCGTCAGCGGCACCGCATCGCGACAGGCGGCCATCGATGCGGCATCGGTGCGTACGCGCGCGAGCACGTCGAAGCGGCCCGAGCCGCCTTGGGTCTCGTCGACCACGACGGAGTACACGCCAGGATCGAGCGTGTCTTCGAGCGCGTCGTAGCGACACGCGAGCTCGGCGCCGGGCCCGCAGGCCGTCGCCACGTAGACGACCATCGGGCGCTCGTCGCTCGTCTCGGTCTGGATCGCGATGCGCGCGCGCTCCGCGACGACCATGCGGTAGCGCACCTCGCCGTTCGCGAGGGGCTCGTCGTCGCCGGAGGAACCATCGTCTTCGGAACGTTCCTCGTACTCGAGGCTGCACGAGCCCACGTCGTTGTCCCAGCTCGCGCGCGTGTCGCCGTGGACCACGCCGCCGAACGGGAGCGGGTCGAAAGCGTCGCAGCCGCTCCATCCGTCCGGGTCGGGCGAGCGCGGGAGCCCCAGCTCCGTACGCACGCGCGAAATCAGACCCGCGTCGAGCTCCGCGAGCATGCGCGTGTAGACCGCATCGAGCTCGTCCGCGCTCGTCGCCTGCGCGATCGCGAGCGCGAAGCTCGTTCTCGGCTCCACCGTGAGGTCGATCGCGACGTCGGGCTCGCCCAGCGGTGACGGCGGGCGCCCGCGTGCGTAGAGCCGGAAGCTCGCATCGAGCGCGAGGCCAGGGACGGTCGTCCCGTGATGCGCGGCGAAACGACCTTCCGTGCGCACCGTGCTCACGATCGCGATCGCGAGCGGACCGCCTTCGTCGCCCTCGGAGAGCGGGATGCCGATCGCGTCCTCGAGCGCGTCGGAGAGCGCGATCGTCGCCTGGTTGTCGCGCATCGGGCGGTCGTCGAGCTCGATGTGATCGCGCAGCGAGGCTCGACCGAACGGCAGCGCGTGATCGAGCTCGGTCGAAGTGGCGTCGGTCGTGCGTGTCATCGTGATCATCCCGAGCGGATGGCACGGGTCGTCGACGCGCGCCGCGCGCACGAGCACATCGGACGTCTCGGGTCGAACACCGCGATCGAGCGCGCTCGCGGCGAACGCTTCGAGGCGCGTCTGGAAGCGCGACCGCAGCAGGACGGCCGCGAGATCGCCGCCGCGCGTGTCTGGATGGGCGTCTCGGATCGCGCAGAGCGCGGCGTCGTCTGCGTCGAGGCTGGCGCGCTCGGCGCTCGCAACCACGACGTTCTCCGCGGCGAGCGGCGCGCGAACGGAGACGGCGGTGAGTGTCGACGCGATCGTACCGCGCAGGCCGTCGCGGGCTCCTGCCGCGAAATCGACGTAGCGCTGCCAGTCTTCTCGCGTGCCGCGCTCGCTCGATGCGATCTGCCAGAGCTGCGCCTCGTCGCGAACGACACCGTGCGCCTCGATGCCGATCGCGATCGTCGAGCCGACGAGGATTGCTATCCCCGCGGCGGCGATCGCAACGCCCTTTCTGCGCTCGACCGGCTGCGGCGTGAGCTCGACGGGGGCCGGCGGCGGTTCGGAAAGCATGGGCGGCACACAGCACGGGCTCGACCAGCACCGATCGGCGCAGGAATCGCTTTCGCGCCCTTCGTGCACGTGTCCGGCCGGCCACGTCGGCGTGGCTCGCGCCCCGCACGCGACTCGATGTACGCTCGCGCGTGATGTCGCTCCGGCTCACCCTGATCGCGCTGATGCTCGCCGTCGTTCCTGCCTGCAGCACGCCTCCGCAGTGCGTGATCGACAACGACTGTCCCCTCGGCCAGTACTGCTCGAATGCGCCTGGCGGCGCAGGCGGAAGCTGCATGGAGCGCGGCGCGCACGACACCGGCGCGCACGCGGACACCGGCCCGGCCGTCGATGCCGGCGACACCGGACCGCACGGAGACACGGGCCCGGCGATGGACACGGGCCCGGCGATGGACACGGGCCCGGCGATGGACACGGGGCCGGGCGTCGACGCTTCTCGCGACGCCGGTCACGACACGAACGGCTGATCAGCCGGACCGCTTCGGCGCCTGCCGCACGAGGAGCACTTCGCTCTTCGAGAACGCGGTGGTCTGCGTCACGCGGAGCACGCCGTCGGCTTCGCGCTCGGTGATCTGCGTCACGCGCGCGCCCAGATAGTCGAACGCGTACGACGCGCCCGCGACGTCTTCGCGCACCTCGCCCGGGCCCTCGACGATCTGGCGGCGCCACGGCACCCACGCGAGCCGATGCTCGCCGTGCATCGAGAACGATCGACCATCGTCGCCGAGCACGATGCGCTCGGTGCCCCACGCCACGGGAAGGCCGAAGCTCCGCAGCCGCGTCCCGTGGAGAACGACGCGGCCCGGCAGCACCTGCACCCGTGTCTCCAGCCATGCCGGAGCGTGCGCGGTCGCCTTCCAGGCGAGACGATCGAGCGCACCGAGCTGCGTGGCTGCGAGCGCGAGGGCATCGATCGTGGTCGTGAGCCGCCCATGCCAGGCGCCTTCCATCGCGCGGTAGTACGTGTCGGCCGCGCCGCTCACGCTCATCAGGCGAGGCCGAGCACCGCGCGCATGTCGTAGCGCCCGGGCGCGCCAGGCCCCGCGACCCAACGCGCTGCCCGCAGTGCGCCTCGCGCGAAGAGCGCGCGATCGTGCGCGCGATGCACGAGCTCGATGCGCTCGGCCGGGCCCGCGAGCATCAGCGTGTGCTCGCCGATCACGTCGCCCGCACGCACGGCGTGGATCCCGATCTCCTTCTGCTTGCGCGCACCGACCATGCCGGAGCGGCCATGCACGAACGCGCTCGCGTCGAGGGACTTGCCTTCGGCGACGGCCTCCGCCAGGCGCAGCGCGGTGCCGCTCGGCGCATCGACCTTCTCGTCGTGATGCACCTCGATGATCTCGGCATCGAACTCGTCGCCGAGCAAGCGCGCGGCTTCCTTCGCGAGATGGAAGAGCACCGTGACGCCCACGCTCGTGTTCGGCGCCACGACCACCCGCTGCTCGAGGGCGAGCGCATCGAGCGCCTGCAGCGCGTCCGCGCCGAGCCCGGTCGTCCCGACCACGAGCGGCTTGTGCGCGCGCAGACAAGCCTCGGCGATCCCGCGTGTCGCGTCGCGATGGCTGAAGTCGATCACGACGTCGCTCCCGGAGACCGCGTCGAGCGCGTCGCCGTGATCGAGCGCGACCGTCAGCGCGAGATCGCTCGAGCTCTCGATCGCGCGCGCGATGGCCTGGCCCATGCGGCCCTTCGCGCCGTGCATCGCGATGCGCAGGCGACTCGTCACGCGAAGCCGGATGCCTTCAGTGCCGCGCCGATCTTCGCCACGCTCGCTTCCGACGGCCACACGAGCGGCAGGCGGATCTCCTTGGCGATGTGACCCTGTGCGGCGATCGCGGCCTTCACGGGCGCCGGATTCGCTTCGATGAACATCGACTCGTGCACGGGCAGCAGGCGCAGGTGAAGCGCGCGCGCTTCGGCGATCTTGCCCGCATTCCACAGACGCACGACGTCGCTCGTCTCCTTCGGCAGCAGGTTCGCCGTCACGCTGATCACGCCGGTGCCGCCGACCGAGAGCACTGGCAGCGTCAGCGCGTCGTCGCCCGACATCACCGCGTAGCGATCGCCGAGCTTGGCGAGCAGCTGCTCGCTGCGGATCACGTTGCCGGTCGCCTCCTTGATCCCGACGAATTCCTTCACGTCGCTCAGCCGCTCGAACGTCTCGACCGCCATGTCGACGCCGGTGCGGATCGGGATGTTGTAGAGGATGCTCGGCATCGGGACGCGCTTGGCGATCTCGCGGAAGTGCGCCTCGAGCCCCGCCTGCGTCGGTCGGTTGTAATAAGGACAGACCAGCAAGAGCCCATCGGCGCCCGCATTCTTGCAGAGCTCGGCGAGATGGATCGCGTGCTTGGTCGAGAGCGATCCCGCGCCGGCGAACACCGGCACACGTTTCTTCGTCTGCTCGACCACGATGCGCACGACGCGCTCGTGCTCCTTCTCGTCGAGGGTCACGCTCTCTCCCGTGGTGCCGCACGGGACCACGCCCTCGCAGCCGCCCACGATCACGCGATCGACGAGCGCACGCAGCGCCTCTTCGTCGATCTCGCCGTTCCGGAAAGGCGTGATCAACGCCGGCATCGTTCCCGAGATCCGCATTCCTCTTCTCCCTCGCTCGCGGTCGACGGTGGCGACGATAGCGTTGCAACCGAGCGCGCGAAAGCCAAACATCGCGGCTCGTGTCCGAGCTTCCCGATGGAAGGAGTGCTTCTCACGCAGGGCCCGGACGGGAGCGGGCGTCGCGCCCGCGGACGGTAGGGACCGGAGGGAGGAGCCGATGAGTTTGTCCACCGAAAAACATTCGCTGCGACTCGCGGTCGTCGGCGACGTGCACCTTGCGTTCGGGCCGGCCGACGTCGCGCACCTCGATGCCGCCGGGTTCGATGCGATCCTCTTCGTCGGCGATCTCTCGGGCTACGCGCGTCGCGGCGCGCTGCGCGTCGCGCGCTACGTGCGATCGCTGAAGACGCGCACCTACGTCATCCCCGGCAACCACGACACCGCCGGCGCGCCGCAGCTCTTCGCCGAGGTCATGGAGAACGAGACCGCGATCCAGATGCTCGGCGCGGGCCAGCGCGAGCGCGTCGAGGAGCTGCGCGGCCTGCTCCATCCGGCCGAGCTCGTCGGCTACTCGATGCATCGCCTGCGCGAGGGCACGACGATGATCGCGGCGCGCCCCCACAGCTTCGGTGGGCCGCGCCTCTCGTTCCGTCCCTATCTCACCGAGGCGTTTCGCGTCTCGTCGCTCGAGACGTCGGCGGCGCGTCTGAAGTGGCTCGTCGACGACGTGCAGAGCGAGCGCATCGTGTTCCTCGCACACAACGGTCCGACGGGCCTGGGCGATCGACGTGATGCGATCTGGGGATGCGACTTCCGTCGCAGCGAGGGCGACTTCGGCGATCCCGATCTCGAGGCCGCGATCCAGCACGCGCGCACCAAGGGCAAGCGCGTCGTCGCGGTGATCGCCGGGCACATGCACCATGCGCTCAAAGGCCGCGGGACACGCAGGTGGATCGAAGAGCGCGACGGAACGCTCTACGTGAACGCCGCCCGCGTGCCGCGCGTCTTCAAGGAGCGCGGTCGCGAGAAGCGACACTACGTCGAGGTCGTGATCGACGGCGAGCGGGCGAGCGCGAAGGAAGTCTTGTTCGAAGCGCGTTAGCGCAAGTCGCGATCGAGCTCGGCCCAGAGGCCGCCCGCGTCGGCCGGTCGCTCGTCTTGCTTGGCGGCCATCGCGCGGCCCACGACGCGCGCGGCGCTCGCCGAGAGATCCGGACGCAGATCGAGGATGGGCGTTCCTTTGCCCATCACGATCTCCATCATCAGCGCACCGGGATGCTTTCGCGTCGCGAACGGCAGCTTCCCCGTGAGGGCCTCGTAGAGCACGACGCCGAGCGCGTAGAGATCGACGCGACCGTCGACCGTGCCCTGTCCCGTGAGGAGCTCGGGCGCCATGTACGCGGGCGTGCCGGTGAGCTCGCCCGTGCGCGTCAGACGCTCGAGCCCTTCGATCTTCGAGAGGCCGAAGTCGACGAGCTTGATCGGGAACGCGCCGCCGCGCGGCAAGAACACGTTCGCCGGCTTCACGTCTCCGTGGACGACACCGTGGCCGTGCACCGCGGCGAGCGTCTCCGCGATCGCGAGCGCGATCGGGCGGAGCTCCTCGACCGTCATCGGGCCGCGCGCGATCCGCGCTTCGAGCGTCTCTCCGCGCAAGAGCTCCATGACCGTGAACGATCGATCGCCCTCGTCCTGTCCGAGATCGAGGATCTTCACGACCCCGGGATGTACGAGCGCTTGCAGGATCGACGCCTCGCGGCGGAAGCGACGCCGGATCGACGCGTCGCCGTGCAGCTGGCTCTTGAGCATCTTGATCGCGACGCGCTCGCCCGTCTTCAGATCCTCGGCCTCGTGCACCGTGCCCATGGCGCCGGCCGCGATCGCGCGCGTCAGCCGATAGCGGCCCTCGACGACGGTCCCGCTCGGCGGCGCGGATTGCACGACGAGATCGTCGGGCGCCGCGCGGGAAGGGTCAAGAGAACGGGGCCTATAGCCAATTCTCCAGCTCCCCTAGAATCAATGCCCCGTCGTGGCGTCTGCGTGGCGGCTGGTCTCGAAGAGGAACCACGCGCGGCGTTCGGTCTCGTCGATCCACACCTCGATCAGGCTCGTGGTCGCGATGTCGCGCAGCTCGCCGACCAGGTCGTGGATGTCGCGCATGCGCGAAGCGAGCTGGCGATTGTCCTCGGCGAGCTCGGCGAGCATGTCGAGCGGGTCGACGTACTCGGCGTCGTTGTCGAGAACCTTCGTCAGGCGCGAGATGTGGCCGATCGATCGGAGCGTCGTGCCGCCGATCTTGCGAATGCGCTCCGCGATCGGATCCGTCATCGCGTAGAGCTGGTCCGCCTGCTCGTCGAGCAAGAGGTGGTAGTCGCGGAAGTGCGGGCCGCTGATGTGCCAGTGGAAGTTCTTCGTCTTGAGATACAGCGCGAACGCGTCTGCGAGAATGGTGTTGAGCGCGGGCGTGATCGTCCTGATCGCTTCGCCCGTGAGGTCGCTGGGCGTCGCGAGGCGCGCGCCACGTACGTTGGTCGAGGGGGTCTTCTTCTCGGAGGTCTTCTTCGCCATGCCGCGAGTGTGCCTCCGCCCTCGCGAGAATGCGACCGCTCAGATCACGCAGCCGATGCGCTCGTCGTCGAGGACGACCTCGTCGATCCACACATCGAAGTGATCCGGTGTCGAGCCTCCTTGGTAGAGCCACCAGCCCACCCAAACGCTCGTGAAGTCCGGCAAGAGATACGGCGCGGTGGACGAGCCGCCGTGCATGGTCGCGGTCGTGGCGAGCGAAGGATGCTCGACGCCGTCCCAGTAGAACGCCGTGGTCTCGTGGGTCGTGTCGTGCATCCACTCGATGCAGACCCACTGCTGCGTCGGCGCCGGCACGACGTGTCCCGCGGGGTCGCCGTCGAGCAGCTCCCAGTCGCCGGTGTCGCCGCCGTCGGTGCCGACTCCGAAGCGATCGTGCATGCGATCCCACTGCCCGCCGACGCGGATCTCGCCCGCGTGCGTGTCGCCTGCGGCGCCCACGATCGTCCAGTGCGCCCAGTCGGGCGCGGTCGGTAGCGCGTCCATCCACACGAACATGCGCCCGTAGTAGCGCCCACCCGCGACTGGGAAGATGTCGTCGGTCGAGAGGCGCGACTGTCCGTTCGTCATCGTGTGGAAGTGCATCGCCTGCGTGCCGCGCGCCGCGTGGATGGTGTCGAGCGTCGGCGCCGTGCCGAGCACCGTCCAGCGGCTCGTGCTGATCGCGCTCGCCTCGAAGTCCTCGCAGAAGAGCACGTCGCTCGTGCATCGCGAGTCGCCGAAGAAGAGCGTGCGATCACTGCCGAGATCGCGGAAGTGGCTCGCATCGATCCCCACGAACGCGTCGTGGCCTCCATCGCTCCCGACGTCGATCGCTTGCGCATCGTGGCCGCCATCGACTGAAGGGCTCGCGTCGCCCGTCACCGCGCCGCCATCACAGGCGACCAACAGAACGATCCATCCGAACGCTCGATGGCCCATGGCCTCGATGGTACGCTCGTCAGAGCCCGCCGTGGAATGCCGCGAAGTGATGCCCCGTCATCGCGGTGAACGCGGCGAAGCCGATGAACGCCGTGATCGCGTGCCGATTGTCGCGCAGATCGAAGCGACCGACGCGCACGAGCAGCAGGTACGCGACGAAGAGATTCGCGAGCCCCCAGATCACGTTCGTCATCGCGGAGGACAGACCTTCGCCCGGAGGCGACGCGAAGGGGGACTGGAACGGGCTTCCGGCCCCGCCCATGACGAGATGCGGGATCGTATTCGCGAGGAACCCGCCGCCCCAGAAGTAGGCGAGGTAGTGGTTCCAGCGCGTGGCGGGCTTCTCGGATTCGGCAGACATGTCGAGCAGCATAGTGGACGGTCCACTGCCATCGAGTGTCAGATCTTCTCGGCGCGAGCCTTCAACGCTGCGGCCGTTTCGTCGAACCCGCGCTGCACGTGCTTGCCGTAGAGCGCCATCACGAGCGGCACGATCGCACCCTGGAACCGATCGACGCTCTCGTAGCGAGTTCGGCCGCCGCCGAGATCGATCAGCTTCTGGATGCGATTCGCCTTCAGCACCGCGGGATGCACCATCGTCGTGCCCCAGCCGAGCTCTTCGCCTTCGACGTACGACGTCATCTTCTCGGGCTGGCGCATCGTCTTCTGTCCGGGCTTCATCTGCACGTGCAGGATCACCGGATCGCCGATCTTCAGCGTCGCTTCGATCCGCTTGGTGAACGGGTTCCACTCGGGATAGCGCGCGATGTCGACGAGGATCTCCCAGACCTTCGCTCGCGGCGCGTCGATGTCGATCGTGGTCGCGATGTCGGTCACGGATGACCCATGGCCGCGACGCCAGCGTTCTGCAACGCGCTCATCCATCGGTTCGTATCGGGGAGGCTGAACGCGAGCTCCGACTGCTCGCGCGTCGCGAGGATCAGGAACTGCCGCCCACCGCGCCGACGTGATCGCCAGCTCGTCGCGACGCGCGCGCCCGCGATGTTCGAGATCGGGATCTCGATGATCCCGCCCGTCAGCTTCTGGAACCAGAGGCGACGATCCGTGAGCGCGATCTGTCCGGTCCCGCCCACGTTCGAAGCGCCGCGGGTGCCGCCTGCGTAGTTGGCGGTCTCGATCGCGATGACGACGCGCTCGCCGGTGCGCGCGATCTCTTCTGCGAACGCGGCGCGCGACTTCGCGGTGCGCGAGCGAAACCAGAAGAAGATGCCGCCCCAGATCAGCGCATTGAAGAGGAGGATGCCGCCCACGAGCGCCGGCACGAAGATCGCGACGTTCATGCGCGCAAGACTACCAGGGGAAGACGGCGCCCTTACGGCTGAAGAACTTGCCGGTGCTCTCCATGCCCAGGCGATCGAAGAGCGCGATCAGCTGCGTCGCGCTCTCGTCGGCCGTGATCGTCGCGCCGCGCCCACCCATGTCGGTCTGGACCCAGCCCGGCTCGACGACGATGGAGGCGACCTTCGCGCCCGCGAGCTCGATCGCGAGCGTGCGCGCGGCCATGTTGAGCGCGGCTTTCGACATGCGGTACGCGTACGCGCCGCCCGAGCCGTTGTCGCCGATCGAGCCCATGCCGGAGCTGACGTGGAAGACGCGGCCCTTGCCGGCGCGCAGCTGCGGCAAGAGCGCGCGCGTGACGCGGACGGGGCCGACGGCGTTCGTGTCGTACACGTCGAGCGCGAGCTTCGGATCGAACTTGGCGAGGCTCTCCCACGGGCTCGCGATGCCGGCGTTGTTCACGAGCAGATCGATCGGATCGGGCCCGAGCGCGCGCGAGAGCGCTTCGGCCGACGCATCGTCGCGCACGTCGAGCGCGTGCACCGTCACGCCCTTCACGGCTGCGAGCTGCTTGGCTTCGCTCGGCACGCGCGCGGTGCCGTGCACCTCGTCCCCGCGTGCGGCGAGCTTGCTCGCGATGGCCAATCCGATCCCACGATTGCTACCCGTCACGACGACACGCATGGCGTGCGTCATGGGGCGCTCTTCGCGGATCGTCCAGGGCTGGCATCGCCCTCGAACGGCGGTAGAGCAGACGGGTGGCCGCCAAACCCGACGAGCGAATCGCGCTGCTGAAGGCCGAGATCGTCCGGCTCAAGACGGAGATCGGAGTCCTGAATCGTCAGTGGCAGCGAAAGCACTGGCTCGGCTTGGTCGGGCTCGTGGCGATCCCGCTGATGATCGCGCGCGTCCCGCCGCTGTGGATCGCGATCGCGGTGATCGCGGCGCCGTGCCTCGTCGCGACGCAGGCCTATCTGCTCTACGTGCGGCGGCGCGAGTGCATCCAGCTGATCGGCGAGGCCGAGCGTGACCTCGAGCGCGTGGAGTCCGGCGCGCCACGCATGTCGATCTCAGGGCTTTGAGCGCGTCCGCGTTTTCGCCTTCGCTTTCGCGCTCGGCAGACGCGAGCGATCGAGCTGCTTGATCGGTCGGCCGGCCGCGGAGACCTCGATCAACGTCGCGAGGCGTGACGCGCGCGTTGCTTCCTTCTTCGCGCTCACGACCCAATGCAGCGCAGTGCGCCGATACCAAGGCGCTTGGGCGTCGAAGTGTGCAGCCGCCTTCGCGTCCGCGCGCAGCGCCTTCTCCTCGTCGCGGGTGAGCTTCGCTTCGGCGTTGCGCTCGAACGAGTACACGCCGGTGCGCTCGGGCGTGCGGTGCGCGTAAGCCGCGAGCCCGGCCGCGCGCATTCGTCCTTCGGCGCGCAGCGCTTCGACGCGCGCCACGTTCACGGCGCTCCAGATGCTCTTGGGCTTTCGCGGTGTGAAACGGATCGTGTATGCGGTCTCGTCCACACTGCGCCGCACGCCATCGATCCATCCATAAGCGAGCGCCGCGTCGACCGACTGCGGCCACGTCATGCTCGGCTTTCCGCTGCCGACCTTGTGGAAGCCGACGAGCAGCTCCTTCTCCTTCGCGTGGTTCGCATCGAGCCACTTCGCGAAGTCGTCGCCGGTGCGGAAGAAGCGCGGCCTGGTCATCGCGGGATCGTGTCGCATGGCCGTGCGCGAGGGTGCAAGCGAGGAGGGCACGCACGAGCGGATCGTCATTTGGTGGATCCAGCGACAGACGAACGCGATCGAGCTCGCCGGCGCCGAGCGAACGAGGACTCGACCTTTCGCGACTCTGGGTTCCCGCGAAATCCCGGGAATCAGCGGACGCGGACGGTCACGCGATCCGGTCGACGGAGATTGTCGAGGTAGACGTAGAGCGGGCGCGTGTGGCGGCTGCTCAGCTCGTCCAGCACCCGGCGCAGGCGCTCGATCTTGCCGCGGTAGGGGCCCTGGCCGAGGCGTACTTCCGTTCCGTCGTCGCCGACGAAGAGCGTGAGCGCATCGCCCGTCTCGACGTGCACCTCGCCGATGCTCTCGCGTGGCTCCATGCCGAGCGCGCGCCACTCGGCGAAGAGCCCGACGATCGAGGTGAGCACCTGCGTGCGGAACGCGCGCTCGCCGAAGAAGCGCGTGCGATCGACGCCGGTGATCACGGGGAGATCGACGGGATCTCCGGGCTCGAGCGTCTTGAAGACCGCGCCTTCGTCGGACACGAGATAGGGCTCTTCGAGCTGTAGGATCGCGGCGGCGACGCGCTCGCGGATCGTGACGCGGAACGTGCCCGGCAGGCGACGGACGACCTGCGCTTCGGCGATCCATGGATGACCGAGCAGCGCATCCTGCACTTCGCGCTCCGAGTGCGCGAACACGTTGTCCCCGAGCTCGATCGACGCGGCGCCGAGCACCTCGTTCTCGGACAGCCGAGACTCTCCTTCGATCGTGATCGTGCGGATCGCGAGCTCGGGCGCACTGCGCGCCCAGCGATCGAGCACGCGGGCGAGCGCGAGCGAGCCGAGCGCGAGCAAGAGCGCGAGCGCGACGCGACCCGCCGTGGCGAGGGGCTTCTTCGCGCGAGCCCATGCGGCGATCGATCGCGCGCGCAGGCTGCGGATGCGATCGCGCAGGCCCATTCGCGGCGGCGACGGTGGCGCGCTCGCGACCGCGCCGGCCTTCGGCACGACGCGACGGTTGCGCGCGATCGGCCGAGGCCCCGTCGAGTCGACGCTGGCGCGCGGGCTCATGCGCTCGTTCCACCGAGAAGCGCGAGCAAGTCCGGACCGACGCGCGTGATGTCGCCTGCGCCGAGCGTGATGACGACGTCGCCCGGCTGCACACGATCCTTCAGCGCCTGTGCGATCCCCGTGCGTGGGCCGGCCCACGTGACGTCGCGATGTCCGTGCGCGCGGATCGCTGCTGCGAGCGCCTCGCTCGTCGCGCCTGCGATCGGCGCTTCGCCGGCCGCGTAGACGTCGGCGAGCAAGAGCACGTCGGCGCGGTTGAACGCGCGCACGAGCTCGTCGAAGCAGCTCACCGTGCGCGAGTAGCGATGCGGCTGGAACGCCACGACGATGCGGCGTCCGTACGCGCGCGATGCGGCTTCGAGCGTCGCCTGAACTTCGGCCGGGTGATGACCGTAGTCGTCGACGACCGTCACGCCCGCGGCCTCGCCGCGGATCGTGAAGCGACGCTGCACGCCGGTGAACTCGGCGAGCGCGCGACGCGTGACGTCTTCGGGCACGTCCAGCTCGTCGGCGACCGCGATCACGGCGAGCGCGTTGAGCACGTTGTGGATGCCGGGCATGCGCACGACGAACTCGCCACCGGGCTTGCCGCGGCGCACGAGCGTGAAGCGCGTGGACAGGCCTTCCACGACGGGATTGCGCGCGCGGTAGTCGGCCTGCGCCGCCAGGCCGTACGTCACGACGCGCTTCTCGATGCGCGGCAGGATGTCCTGCACGTGCGGATGATCGAGGCACGCGACGACGAGCCCGTAGAACGGGACGCGGTTGGCGAACTCGGCGAACGCGTCCTTCACCTCGGCGTGCGTGCCGTAGTGATCGAGATGCTCGGCGTCGATGTTCGTGATCACCGCGACGACGGGCGAGAGATGCAGGAACGATCCGTCGCTCTCGTCGGCTTCGGCGATCAGGAGATCGCCCGTGCCGCGCGCGGCGTTGGTACCGAGCGAGTTGAGCTTGCCGCCGATCACGACGGTGGGATCGCGTCCCGCTTCGCGCAGCACCGTCGAGACGAGAGACGTCGTCGTCGTCTTGCCGTGCGAGCCGGCGATCGCGACGCCGTCCTTCAGCCGCATCAGCTCTGCGAGCATCTCGGCGCGCGGGATCACGGGCACGTTGTTGGCGCGCGCGATGACGAGCTCGGGGTTGTCGCGCGTCACGGCGCTCGAGAACACGACGACGTCCGCATCGCCGACGTTGGTCGCCGCGTGGCCGACGAACACCTTCGCGCCGAGCTCTTCGAGGCGCTTGGTCACGTCACTCGCGCGAGCGTCCGAGCCCGTCACGCCGAAGCCGCTCGCGAGGAGGACCTCGGCGATGCCGCTCATGCCGATGCCGCCGATGCCGACGAAGTGGATGCTGCGAACGCGACCGCGAAACATGGTCCGCTTCCGCTTACCACGCGCCCGCGCGGCAGCAGGAATTTCGCGCGAGCCTGGAGCGGCTCAGCCCGGGAGCTCGAGCACTTCCAGAAGGCCCGAGAGGTTCTGGCTCATGCTGCCGCCGACGCGCGATCGAGCTGCGCGGCGCTCGTACTCGGGCGTGTCCGGTCGGGCGACGAGGTGCACGCGCGCACCGAGCTCGGACGGCAGCGCCAGATCGAGCTCGTAGATGTCGCCGCACACGAGCGTGCCGGCGGCGTCCGTTCCGGTCTCGGTCCAGATGCGTCGCAGCTGATCGTAGTACGCGCCGCGCTGCAGGTGGATGGGCCGCGAGAGACCGGCGAGCTCGCGCGTCGCGGGCACGCGCTTCCACGCGTCGTCGATCGGGCTCGGCGGCGTCAGCACGAACTTGCGTGCATCGCCGCGCACCGTGATCTGCGAGAGGCCTTTCGGCGCGAGCTGATCCAGCTTGGCCTGGACGTGGTCCGTGCGGGAGTTCGTCACCACGAACACCGGGATGCTGGTCGCCACGATCGTCTCGATCACTGCCTTGGCATCGGGTCGGAACACCGTGAGCGCCCGCGGGTAGTTGCGCTGGTAGAGGCCCTGCAGCTTCTCGGTGCGCTCGGCGCGCGAGCTGATGCCGGCGTCGGCGAGGAGCAGCTGCCCGACGGTCGTCGCCAGGATGTAGGGATCGGCGTGGCTGGGCGCGACGATGACGCCATCGTTCTCCCAGCCGTAGCGATCGGGGTCGGCCTTCACGCGCGCGACGGTCTCGTCCCAACGCGCGGCGACGTCGTCGCCGAGATCGGCGCGCAGATCGGCCAGAAATCCTTCGAGGAACGGAACGGCTTCGCGATCGACGAGCGTGAAGGTTCCGTCGAAGTCGAGAACGATGCACTCGACAGACATGGGGGCGCGCCTCGTAGCACGCTCGCGGGCGACGAGCCCGGTTCTCGGCTCACGACCCCGGGGCTGGCGCCCCCGACGAGGGTGACTGGCCACGGGGCCGGCCCCCAGATCTGCGGATCATCCGTGGGTCGCTCCCGGGCACGGATGTCGCTACCATCGTGAGCATGCGCAGCAAGCTCACGTCCGCGACCCTGCTGGCCGCGATGGCTCTCGTAGGCTGCAACCTCCAGCAGAGCTACGTGACCCCCGACGGTCAGATGGTGGTCCAGCTGGCGATGCCGCCGACCACGCCCCCGCTCGCGATGAGCCGGGACTCGGTCCTCTATTCCGTCGAGGAAGACGTCTATCTCCCGATCCTGCCTCCGACCGACGCGCAGATGAGCACGCTCGAGAGCCAGCAGCCGGCGCCGTTCGCGCGGATGCCGTGGACGCAGCGCGGCGACTACGAAATCGAGATCTCGCTCGTGATCACCAACGTCGACACGATGCGGGTCTCCACCACGGCGACCATCAACGGCATCAACGAGTTCAATCGCTACCTGCCCGGCTTCTCGATCAACGACGACGCGATCGTCCCGGACTTCTCTCAGTGGGAGCGCAACTGGTCGCTCCTGCCGGGCGAGCGCCGGACGATCACGGTGCGCGAGGAAGAGCTCGACGAGGTGGCGACCGACCTGGCGAGCGCGGTGAACGCGGGCGTGATGGTCGGCGACATGACGACGTGCAGCGACATCGCCAACGAGCTCGTCTACTTCGCGAACCAGAGCAGCATCGATCACCGCTCGATGATGTGCGTGCCGTCCGTGGTGCCGGGGCTCGTCGGGTTCGTGATCGGCCTGCGCGCCGAGGGTGATCCCGGATCGCCGCCGCCGGCGGTCGCGATCGAAGCGTCGGTTCGTCTCCGCGACGTCCACAGCCGCCTCGCGTTGACGGGCACGCAGTGGGACGTCGAGAACCTCGGTCAGACGCCGTTCACGCCGCCGATGACGATCATGTAGGTCTGCCGGGGCTCGCCGCCAGAGCTCAGCCGGGGCAGGCCGTCGGGTGCGACACCCAGGCGCCGCCCATGCACTCGACGGCCTCGCCGCCGACGCAGTTTCCGTAGTTGCAGATGGCCGAGCCCGTGCACGGGCTGCCGAGGTTCGGCGGCGACGTCGGGCACGTCGCGGCGGCGGCCGAGCAGTGCCACGTCGTCGGCTGGGTGCACGGGATCGAGCACGAGTAGCAGACGCAGGTGTCGGTCGCGTAGCCGCAGGCCGCGCCGGTGGTCGCGCACGCCGTTCCGGCGGGCGGCTCCGTGCTCGGGCACGTCGGCGGGGCAGAGCACGGCGGCGCCGTCACGAGCCACGTGCCGTGGTTGCAGGTCGCGTGGATGCGGCACGACACGCGAGGGTCTTCGCCGTACGAGCACTCGAGGTCGGCCGGCGCACAGCTCGTCCCGTTCGTCGGGGGGTTCGGGGGGCATGCCGCCCCGGCCGCATCGACGGAAGCGTCGTGCCCAGCGTCAGGCGCCGTGAACGCATCCGGAGCACTGAAGGCATCGGCTCCCGAGTCATGCCCACCATCATCGACGATCGCGTCCGGCGCGTGGGTGGCGTCGGGAATCGTCGTGGCATCGGGAAGCGTCGCCGCGTCGTCGCGGTTGGTGGCTGCGTCGAAGCCGGAGTCCGCGGCCGGGGGCTCGGTGCTCGAGCTGCAGGCAGGAACGAAGAGAGCGAGAAGGAAGAGCGGCGCGTATCGCATGAGGAGGAGCGTAAATCACTCTCGGCGCGCGCGCCTCTCTCCGGCTCTGCGCTCGATGTCGAGCGCGTAGAGGTACCCGTCGAAGTCGACCTGCATCGTGTGGCGCGCCGACGGGACGTAGCGCGCGAACATCTCGGTGCGCTCGCGCTCCATGTCGGCTCGCATCGCCTCGCGGCTCGGCAGCACGTAGCGTCCGGTGAGCTGTTCGGCGATCCACGCGCCCTGCGCCTGCGCGAGCGGCATGATCGCGCCGAGTGGCTGCAGGAGACCGACGAAGCTCAAGCCCGGGACGTCGGGATGGAACACGCGTCGGAAGAGCGGCAGATCGTTGTTCTTCGCGGAGACGAAGCCTTCGTCGAAGAACGGGAACAAGACCTCGTAGCCGGTGCAGTACACGAGCACGTCGCAGCGCACGCGCGAGCCGTCCACGAAGCGCACGTGATCGCCCTCGAGCTTCTCGATCATCGGGCGGTAGGTGATCGCGCCGTGCCCGAGGCGATCGAGGATGCGCCCGCTGATCGTCGGGTGCGCGCTGCCGAGACGGTGATCGGGCTTGGGCAGCCCGTAGCGCGTCATGTCCCCGACCGCGATCGCGACGAGCGCTTCGCCGATGCGCCGCGAGACCCGATAAGGCAGCCGCGGATCGGTGATGAACGTGTCGAGCGGCCGACCGAAGATGTACTTCGGGATCACCCATGCGCCCCGGCGCGAGCAGAGCGTCGTGCTCGCGGCGACGTACGAGGACTCGACGGCGAGATCCATGGCGCTGTTGCCCATGCCGAGCACGACGACGTGCTTGCCGGCGAACACGTCGGGCGTGTCGTACGCGTGCGCGTGCATCACGGTACCGGAGAGCTCTCCGGGGATGGGCGGATCGGGCCAGCGCGGCTTCCAGTGATGACCGTTGGCGACGAGGACGGCGTCGTAGCGCTCGGTGCCGCGCGAGGTCTTCACCACGAACGATGTGCCGTCGCGGGTGACGTGCTCGACCTTCGTCTCGAACTGGATCGCGTCTCGGAAGCCGAAGTGATCGACGTACGAATCGAAGTACTTCGCGATCTGGGTGTGATGCGGGAAGTCCGGAAACGACGCAGGCATCGGGAAGCCCGGGTACTCCATGCGCGTGCGGCTCGTGTTGATGTAGAGCCCCGCGTAGCAAGCGCTCATCCCGTTCTTGTTGCGATGCACCCAGTTGCCGCCGACGCGATCGGAGGCCTCGATGCAGTCGAACGCGACGCCGCCCGTGCGCAGCTCCTTCGCGGCCGCGATGCCCGAGCTGCCGGCGCCGACGATGCAGGCTCTCACTCGGGCCAGCGCCGCTCGCGACGGACGCTCGCGAGCAACGTCTCGAGCTCGGCGGGGCTCGCGCCAGCGATGCGCGCATCGTGGGCAGCGGTCCACGAGATGCCGAGCACGTCGCAGAGCGCGCGCAGACCGGCGGTCAGGCCTTCGCTCCGTCCCTCGGTCCGTCCCTCGACGCGTCCCTCGGTCCGTCCCTCGACGCGTCCTTCGGTCTTCCAGTGCTTGGCGAAATCGCTCTGTGGCTCCCAGTTCTTGATGTCGATCATCGTAGCCTCCACGTAGTTGCGAGCGATCGCGTCGAGCGAAGCGAGGACGAGGTCAGTGTACAGCCGCACGTGCACCTCATCGAGATGCTCGAGCGCGGCCGCAGTGCGAACCTCCGAGAGCGCGCGTACGGCGAGCACGCCGCCACGGGCACCTTCGCCGTGCGCCATCGTGGCGAGGACGAGCAGCTCGAGGCTCGTCGGATCGGGCGGATCCGGGATCTGCTCCGGGCCGATAGAGCTCGATCAACATCGTCGGTCGCTCGTCGAGCAACGCGAGCGGGATCTCGTGCATCGATGCCGGCATCGATGGCGGTCGGATGCAGGCGCAGGTCCGAACACGATCTCGCCGGATCGCGGGCGATCTCGGTCCGAATCGGCGGGGGTGGCGGCGGCTGGCGGCGCCCAGCGCGAGTGTCGGCTCGGCCAGCGCCGTCGACTCAGGCGCGCGAGCGGCTCTTGGCGCGCGTCACGTAGAGCGAGCCGATCTCTTCGGCCGTGACGAGCTCGCTCGAGTCGATCGCGCGAAAGAACGCTGCCGCTGCGTACGAGGCCGCGTTCAGTCGATGCGGGTCGCGCTCGGGCTCGATCGCCCACACCGTCTGGTCCTGGCTCGCGCGCAGGATGTGATCGGTCAGGTCGCCCGGCGCTTCGATGCGCAGCGCATCGAGCGCATAGCCGAGCGTCTGGTGCGCGAGCGAGAGGACGGCGATCCGCGGATCGAACTCCTCCATGTTGAGCCACTTGGCCTTCTGCGAGCTCATCTGGTTGAGCACGCCGACGAACGCGTTGACCGCGTACACGGCGGCGATCTTGCGCTGCTCCCAGCGGAGGTCGGCGAGGATCGCACGCGGATCGCCGCGGCCGTCTTCCGAGAGGTGACGCGCGATCGAACCGTTGACGAGCGAGAGGCGCGCTTCGGCCGCGTGCAGCGCGTCCCACGCGAAGAGCCCGCGCAGATCCGTCGTGCGGTTGCTGTAGGCCTCGTAGTGCTCGGCGAACTGCTCGTCGGCGGCCGTGCGCTCGGCGACGATCGCAGCCCATGCGGCGCAGACCTCGTCGATTCGGCGCTGCCTCTGATCGGCCTCGCTGCGCTCGGCGCGCGAGGGACGGGCCGGAATCGGCTCGACATCGGAGTGATGGCCGTTGCCGTTGGTCTTCGCGACCTTCGCCGCGCTCGACTTGGCCGGCGCCGCTTTGCGGGCCGCCTTGTCGCCACGTTGGCTCGGCACGGTTTTCTTGCCGCTGGTCTCCCCCACGCTTGAACCCCTCTTCATCCCGAGGCGATGATGCCACGGGGAGGGCGGCCGTCCACCGACTAAGCGCTATTCTCCGCGCCGCATGTGCGCACGCTACGAGGTCGAGGATGCGCCCGAGCTGATCGCGGAAGAGCTTGACGCGACGCTCGGAGGCGAGATCGCACCGCGTCGGACCATCGCCCCGACCGATGTCGCGCCCGCCTTGATCACGCAGGGCGATGCGCGCGTGCTCGTGCCGATGAAGTTCGGCTGGCCGTCGTCGCGCCCGAAGGAGCGCATCCATCTCAACACGCGATCGGAGGGCCTCGCGCGCGACGCCGAGGCGCTCGCGGCGCTCACGACGCGTCGCTGCTTGATCCCCGCGCATGCGTTCCACGAGTGGTCGGGCCCCAAGGGCGCGCGCCTGCACCATCTCTTCGCGCCGGACGCCGCCAAGCCTCTTCTCACGATGGCAGGCCTCTATCTCCCGAGCGACGACGGAAGCCCGGCGCGCTTCGTCCTGCTCACGACGGCCGCGAGCCGCGACGTGCGCCCGTTCCATCACCGCATGCCGCTCGTCGTGCCGAGCGAGCTGCGCACGCGTTGGATCACGAAGGGGCAGGACGATCCCGAAGCGCTCCTCCGCGAGGTCCGCCATCACGACGCGCCGCCGCTGCGAGATCGCGAGCGCGAGGTCGGGTAAACGAGCGATGGTGATTCGTGATCAGCACGAATCAATCGCGAATGAACGCGTCGCGACCTACAGGAGGGTGAGGCAGACCGATTCATTCGCGCTGCCGAGGGAGGACGGGGACGTGCTCCCTTCGCGAATCGTCCCGATTCGCGACCGGTGATCTAGAATCGCGTGCCATGACGACCGCGCGTGATCCGTCCGGCATCCTCGGCCGCGTCCCCGAGCTCGAGGCCTTCGCGAGCGACCCCGCGATCCGCCGCGCGATCGAGCGCGGCTCGCCGCACGGAATCTATCGCGCGTTGTTCTGGGCGCGCTGGCTCGGTCGCATCCACGGTGACGACGCCAAGAAGCAGGCCGACGCCCTGCTCGGTCACCGCCGCCTCTTCCTCGAGCCGTTGCGCGGCGCGCCCGTGATGTTCCGCTTCAACGGGATCGGTACCGGCATCTACGGACGCTACGAGATGCACGACGACGGCGCGTACGTCACGACGCTGTTCTTCTCCGTCTTCTTCGTCCCGTGCATCCCACTCGGTGCTTACTTGGTCGCCGACGCGGGCGGCCGCAGCTATCGGTTCTTCGGCAAGACACCGCTCGGCACGTACTCGTTCGTGTGGGGCGGGCTCGTGCTCCTCGCCGCGTCGTTCCTCGCGATGGTCGCCGCGGGCTCCGCGGTCTGGTCGTCGCGCCACGCGACCGTGTACGTCGTCGATGGCCTACCGGTCCCGGTCGTCGCGCAGATCGGCGATCAACGGCTCGACGTCGCCGCCGACTCGCACGCATCGGTCGTCGTAGGCAGCGGACCGCAGCACGTGACGATCACGGCGCCGGATGGACGCGTGATCGAGTCGGGAGACCTCGAAGCCCGCCCGGGCGAGGACGTGCTCGCGTGGAACGTGCTCGGTGCCGCGCCCCTCTACCTCGAGCAGGTCGTGTACGGCCCCGATGCGCCTTCGCTGCCGCAGGCGCCCGATCCCGAGGTCGCGTGTGGGCACCAGGACATCCACTGGGGATCGGTCGACTACGCTTTCGTCGATCCGCCCGCGTCGATCCAGATGAGCTCTCAGTACGCACGCTCCGAGACGCGAACGCACGCCGACGTCGCGCCCGGAGGCTTCTCTCTGTGTGCATCCTTGCTCGCTTCACGCGGTCGGTTCGCCGACGCGGGCGCGCTCGTGCTCCGCATCGCCGAGGCGCAGCCGGAGGCCTCCATGTCGCGCGCCGGTCTCGCCAACTTCGCCTTTGCAGCGGGTGCGAGCGCCGAAGACGTGCTGCCGATCTACGCAGGGCTGCGCGATGCATTGCCCACCGACGTCGATGCCCACCGCGTGTACCAGGACGCGATGGTGAGCGCAGGCCGATGGGACGAAGTGCGCGCCGACTACGAAGCGCGCGCACGCAACGCGCCGGACTCGCCCGATGCGACGTACCTCGCCACGCGCATGGCGCCCGCTGCCGAGGCGCTCGTTCGTATCGCTGCCGAGAGCGAGCGCTTCCCGGATCACGCGCTCACGCAACGCGGGTACGCGTACGCGCTCTACGACGCCCATCGCTGCGCCGAAGCGCTCGAGGTGTGGGCTCGCCCCGCCGTTCTCGGTCCGGGCTCCGAAGGCGGCATCCCGCACCACGCCGCGTGCCTCGTCGAGCAAGGCCGGGCGCCCGAGGCGGCGGCGCTGCTGGACGCGATGGCGACGCCCGAGCTCGCGTCGTACCTCGCGAGCGCCTATGCAGCTTCTGCGCGCGCGGCAGGGCTCGCCACGCCGCAGCTCGTGCTCTCTCGCGCGGACTTCGGCGAAGACACCGGTGCGCGCCTGCGCGCTTCGCTCGATGCAGGGCTCGACGTCCCGCCCGTCGAGTGGGAGCACCTCGAGGGCGTGGAGCGCAATCTCACCGAGCTCTACGCGCGCGCGAGCACGAGCCCCGATCGCGCGCTCGAGCTCGCGCGCTCGCTTCCGGTGAGCTCGCTCCGGGGGCTCCCGGAACCGCTCTTCGTCCTTCTCTACGCAGAGTCTTGTCGTCGCGATCCAGCCTCCGCGACCTCGCAGGCGCTCGCGGCCGGCGCTCCGATCGGACCGGGTCGTGCGGCATGGATTCGCGACTACTTCGCGACGCACGAAGAGGCCCCGCTC
>CAYSCF010000071.1:0-25086 GCA_964429305.1 uncultured Sandaracinaceae bacterium
AGAGATCGATCGCAGCGAGCGCGTGAAAGTGAACGCGCAAGACCGCGACGGAAAGTCTTTCGAGCTCGAAGCCGACGGCTTGCTCGCGGTCGCGATCCAGCACGAGCTCGATCATCTCGATGGCAAGCTCATGGTCGATCACCTCGGCATGCTCCGCCGCCGCGTGGTGCATCGCGAGATGACGAAGCGCTCCGCCGAAGCCGCGGAATAGCGTGCCTCCGGCAGGGACTCGAGCGATCTTCTTCGGCACGCCCGAGATCGCGGTGCCGAGCCTGGAAGCGCTCGCGGCGATCGCGACGGTCGTGCGCGTCGTCTCGCAGCCCGATCGCCCCGCGGGCCGCGGCAACAAGATCGCGCCCACGCCGGTGCACGCAGCGGCCGATCGTCTCGGCCTCTCGATCATGCAGCCGACGAAGGTACGCACACCCGAATTCGCCGCCGAGCTGCGCGCGCTGGAGGCCGACGTCGCGATCGTGATCGCGTACGGCCGCATCCTGCCGAAGGCGGTGCTCGAGGCGCCGCGTCTCGGCTGCCTGAACCTGCACGCATCGCTCTTGCCTCGCTGGCGCGGCGCGGCGCCGATCCAGTGGGCCACGCTCAGCGGCGATCGCGAGACCGGCGTCTGCCTGATGCAGATGGACGAAGGCCTGGACACCGGCGCGGTGCTCGCGAAGACGTCGCGGACGATCGGAGAGAACGACACCTCGGGCGAGCTCTTCGAGAAGCTCGGGCACGATGCGGCCGAGCTCTTGTCGACCGCGCTGCCGCCGTTCCTGCGGGGCGAGCTGCAAGCACAGCCGCAGCCGACCGAAGGCGTGACGATCGCGCGCATGCTGGAGAAGTCGGACGCGGTGCTCGACTTCACGCAGCCGGCGCGCGCGATCCACGATCGTGCGCGCGGGCTCTCGCCGTGGCCGGGGACCGAGACGCGCGTGATGGATCAGCGCGTGAAGGTGCACGTCACGCGCGTCGCGCACGACACCGGAGCGCTCGGGCCGCCGGGCACGTTGCTCGCGATCGACGATGCGGGGCTCGAGGTCGCGTGCGGCGAAGGCAGCGTGCGATTGGTGGAGCTGCAGATCGAAGGAAAGAAGCGCGCGCGCGGACGCGAGGTCGCCAACGGGTTGCGGCTCGCGATCGGCACGCGCTTCGGAGGGGAGCTCTCGACATGAAGATCTATACGCGAACGGGCGATCTCGGAGACACGGGACTCTTCGGCGGCGAGCGCATCAGCAAGGCCAGCACGCGCGTCGATGCCTACGGCGAGGTCGACGAGCTCAACTCGGTGCTCGGCGTCGTGCGACAGCACCGCTTCGGCAAGGACGGCGACGACGAGTTCGATCGCCTCCTCGCCGGAATCCAGAGCCGCCTCTTCGATCTCGGCGCGGAGCTCTCGAACACTAAGGGCAAGGATCTCGGCATCCCGCTCGTCGACGACGCCGACATCCAGGCCATGGAGAACGCGATCGACCGCGCCGAAGAAGAGGTCACGCCGCTGAAGGTGTTCGTGATCCCGGGCGGGTCTGCTCTCGCCGCCAACCTCCACGTCGCACGCACGGTGTGCCGCCGCGCCGAGCGCCGCGTGGTCGCGCTCACGGGCGAGTCGCCGCTGCGGCCCGAGGTCGTGCGCTACCTGAATCGCCTCAGCGATCTGCTCTTCACGCTCGCCCGGCTCGCCAACCACCGCGCAGGCGCCTCTGACGTGCCCTGGATGGGCCGCGGTAAGCAGAGCTGATCCTCGCAGGCCGGCATCGCGCGTGCCGCCGCTCTGATATCTTGAGCGCGTGAGGAGCCCCGGCGAGCCGAGCGAGCGCATCCTCGTGGTCGAAGACGACCTGACGAGCGCGCGCATGGTGCGCGACTACCTCGAAGCGCATGGGTACGTCGTCACGCTCGCGGCGACGGGGACCGAGGGGCTCGCGTGCTTCGAGCGAGAGCCGTTCGATCTGATGATCGTGGACGTCGCGCTACCGAAGAAGAGCGGCTTCGAGCTGTGTCGCGACGTGAAGCAGACCGCGCACGGCCGCCGGATGCCGGTGCTCTTGATGAGCGCGGTCTATCGTGATGGCGATCATGCGGCCGAGATCACCGACGAAGCGCTGCGCGCGCAGGACTATCTCGCCAAGCCGTTCGATCTGAAGGAGCTGCTCGCGCGTGTGCGCGCATTGCTCGCGTGATCACGGCGGCAGCCAGCCGTCGCGCTCGTCCCAGCCCATGCAGTAGCGCGCGTTGATCTCGGAGAGCGCGCGGAGCGCGGGTGGCTGCGTGCCGTCGCCGCGATGCAGATACGCATCGATGCCGAACGGGCCGCGATAGCCGGCCTCGCCGAGCGCCTCCCCCACTCGCTCGGCCGAGTCGACGAGCGAGCGCTCGATCGCAGACGGAAGATCCCGCGCGAGCGTCGACGCCGTGAACGCACCGTACGTGTCGACGATCTGCTCGCGAATGGACCGCACGTACGTCGCATCCGTTCGCCACGCATGCACCGAGAGCTCGCGCTCGATGCGCACGCGCGGCTCGATCACGATGCTGCCGTGGCGGGCGAGCGAGGCCGCGACGAACGCGCGGTCGCTCTCGCTCGTCTCGCCGCCGCGCACCGGGCGCTGACCGCGACCCGACACACCGAAGACGCGCTTGAGCAGCCACGCACCGGAGCGCGCGAGCGCACGCTCGGCGCTCTCGAGATCGTGAACGACGACGGCGCCCGGCAGCTCGCCCTCGGAGAGCGCGTGAGCGAACGGACGCGCGTTCACGCGCGCGAGGACCGCCATGTCCGGGCCGTCCGGAGGCGAGCGATGCGCCGCCGCGAAGATCTTCTTCGCGCGCGTCGTCGGACACCAAGCGATCGATCGCGCGCTCGGCTCGCCCGTCTCGGCGAGCGGTGCGATCACGAACGCACCTTCCGGAAGCGTCGATCGCATCGCGCGCGCGAGCTCGGTCGTCCTCGCGATGGTCGGCCGCGTCGGCTGGTAGCTCGGCCCGCGATCCAGCTCGAGCTCCGCATCGAAGTTCAGGACGAGCGCGATCCGGCTCATGCGCGCGGCGGCGCGATCCAACGATCGAGCGCTTCCACCATCGGATCGGGCCAGCCCGCAGCCTTGCGCGCCTCGCGATCGATCGGTCGCCCACGAAAGAGCATCGGCGAGAGAGGCGGCGGCAGCTTGGCGGCGAAGGTCTCCAGATCGAGCGTGCCCGTGAAGTGCTCGAACCATCGCGCCGCGAAGCGCACGTGCGCGATCTCCTCGCGGCCGATCGACTCCGTCAGCGACGCCGCCGCTTCGTCGCCCGCCGCGCGCAGCTCCGCCTCGAATCGCCGCGTGTGATCGAGGTTGGCCGACTCGAGCCCGAGCCCGACGAACGCGCAGAACGACGCCGCATCGCTCACGCCGCCGATGCGCTCCCAGAACCAGTCGCGCACGGGAAACGATCCGAACGGATGCCCGAGCTCCGCGAGCCGTGTCTCGTAGGCCGCGAAGTGCCGGGCCTCGTCGCACGCGAGCGCGGAGAGGCCACGCACGAAGAGGTCCGGCCCGTCGGCGAACGCGAGCATCGCCCACGCGAAGAGCTCGGCCGCTTGGAGCTCGTGGTGCGCGAACACGTGCAGGAGCTCGGCGCGTTTCGCCGGCATCACGAGCGCGTTCGCGCGTGGCGTCTTCTTGCGACGCGTCGTCCGCGTCAGATGCGCGGGACGACCGGGCTCGGTCAGGCGTGTGGGCACGAAGCTCGGGTCACGCGCGAGCGGCGGCGTGCCCGGCGTACGCTTGCGATCGAGCGCGTCGCTGGTCACCAGATCCCACGCCCAGCGCTCGAGGGTTCCTTCTTTCGGTGCCAGGGCCGTCACGCGCAGCGGTATAGCCCGATCGCTGCTAAGACGCGCGCCGCCATGACCGCCAAGCCCATCACCACCAAGCAGTCCGCGCACCTGCGCGCGCTCGCGCACCATCTCGATCCGGTGGTCCAGCTGGGCAAAGAAGGCCTGACCGACTCCGTCGTGGGCGCGGTCAAGGCGGCGCTCGACGATCACGAGCTCATCAAGATCAAGCTGCCTCAGATCGAGAAGGCGCAGCGCAAGGAGCTCACGGCGTCGCTGGCCACGGCCACCGCTGCGCACGTCGCGGGCGAGATCGGTCGCGTCGCGGTGCTCTACAAGCGGCATCCGAACAAGCCGAAGATCGCGCTGCCGAAGTAGCCATGACCGCGCGCGAAGAGATCATCGCGCTCGAGCGGAAGCACGTCTGGCCGCCCTACACCTCGAGCGAGCGGCACGAGACGCACGAGCCGCTCGTCGTGGTCGAGGCCGAGGGACCGTTCATCGTGGATGTGGACGGGCGACGGTACGTCGATGCGGTCTCGTCGTGGTGGTCGGCGACGCTCGGGCATCGTCATCCGCGCTTGCTGCAGGCGCTTGCCGATCAAGCGGCGCGCCTCACACACGTGGCCGCGGGCGGCATCACGCACGAGCCGGTCGCGATGCTCGCGAGCGAGCTGGCCGCCATCGCTCCAGCAGGGCTGGTCCGCACGCACTTCTCCGACGACGGATCGACTGCGGTCGAGGTCGCGGTGAAGATCGCGTTCCAGTACTGGCAACAGAACGGACGTCCGAAGCGCCGTCGCTTCGTGTGCCTGAGCGGCGCCTATCACGGCGACACGCTCGGCGCCGCGAGCCTCGCGTCGCTCGAGGAGTTCTCGGGCGTGTTCGCGCCACTGCTCTTCGACGTGATCCATGCGCCGGATCCGAGCGAAGGATGGGATCGCGTCCTCGACACGATCGACGAGACGCTGCGCGAGCGCGCGGACGAGATCGCCGGCGTGATCGTGGAGCCGCTCGTGCAAGGCGCGAGCGGCATGCGCATGCACGCGCCGGACGTGCTGCGACGCATCGCGGACGCCGCGCGCGCGATCGACACGTTCCTGATCGCCGACGAGGTCTTCAGCGGCTACGGGCGCACCGGCACGATGTGGGCGTGCGATCAGGCGGGCGTCGCGCCCGACCTGATGTGCATCGCGAAGGGATTCACGTCCGGCATCCTGCCGATGGGCGCGACCATGGCGACCGCGCGCGTGTACGACGGTTTCCGCGGCGGCTCCGAGCGCGCGCTGATGCACGGCCACACGTATTGCGGTCATCCGCTCGGCGCAGCGGTCGCGCGCGAGGTGCTCGCCGTCTATCGCGACGACGAGATCGTCGAGGGCGTGGCGCCGCGCGCGGAGCGCATCGCGCAGCGCTTCGACGACATCGCATCGATCGAAGGCGTCGCGCGCGTGCGGACACTCGGCTCGATCGGTGTCGCCGATCTGGGCGACGTCGGCTACGGCGGCACGGGCATCGGCTGGCGCGTCTCGGACGAAGCCCGCAAACGGGGCGTCTTCCTCCGACCGCTCGGCGACACCGTATACGTCGCGCCACCGCTCAACGTGCCGATGGACGTGCTCGACACGACCCTCGACGTGCTCGAAGAGTCGATCCGCGCCGCGCTGCACCGATAACCAGTGCGCGCATCGACGCGCTCGTATTCCTGGGCGCGTGCCGGATACCATGCGCGAAAGAGGAGCCGCGCATGCCCGACATCCAACAGTTCCCTCCCGGTGTCTACGACGTGACCTCGAAAGACGGCGCGTCGATCTTCCGAGTGTTGTCGCTCTCGAGCACGGTCCCGCAGTCGACGCCGCCTTTCTCGTGGCAGGCGAATCGAGAGCACTGGTTCTCGCCAGCGGGCAAGAACCTGTCGACGCTGCTCGGCGCGGGCTCGATCTCCGTCGGCTACACGAGCGACCTCAGCTCGCTGCAGGCGATCGCCAACGCCCTCGCCGATACGGCGACGTACACGTTCCAGACGTATGCGCTCGGGATCCTCTCCGCGAACGATTGGATTTCCGGCGTGCCGAGCTGGGCGAGCCCCGCGTACTTCTACCAGTCGTCGACCACGCCGAAGATGCAGCCGCTCTTCGAGGTGAATCCGAGCGATGCGACCAAGCTCGCGCACATCACTTGGTTCAGCCCGAACAACACGCTCACCAACTACTTCGCGGGCGCGTCACCGGGGACGAAGATCACCGTCTCGTCCAAGGCCACTTCGACGATCCCGACGGGCGGCTACTACTACCGCGCACCCTAGCGAGCACGGCCGTCGTCAGACGCTCCGCACGAGGCGGATGCCGACGGCCGCGAAGCACTCGTCGGGTCGACCTGCGAACCGGCTCGCGGCCCGCGCGGTCATCGCGACGGAGCTCCACGATCCACCACGGATGGCGCGCATCGCCGGATCGGCGTCGTCGCACGCGATGCGACGCAGCACGCCGTCGTCGATCGGCGGCCCGTCGGGCGTCCACGGCCCCGCACACCACGTCCGCGCATTGCCCGCGAGGTCGCGCACGCCGTACGGGCTCTGATCGACGGGATGGATGCCGACGGCGACGCGGCTCGGCACGTCCGGCGTGGAGCCGACGATGCGGGCCCACGTCGGCTCGCAGAAATCGCCCCACGGATACGCGCGTGCGTCGGCGCCGCGCGCGGCTTTTTCGATCTCGAGCTCGTCGGGCAATCGCCACGGCAGGCCCGTGCGCCGCGCGAGCCACTCGGCGTACGCGCGCGCCGAGCGCCAGTCGATCGAGGTCACGGGCCACGTGGGCTCGATCGGGACGTTGCCTTCGCCGGGCAATGCAACCGCCCACCGTCCGCCGATCTGCGCGACCGCGCGCGCATTCGAAGGGTCGTGCGCCGTCGCGAGCTGCCAGCGCGGCGCATGACGATGCGCATCCGCCGGCGCGAGATCGTCGAGGAAGGCCAAGTAATCTTCGAACGTCACGGCGACGCGACGGATGACGAAGTCGTCGATCCACACGGACGCCTCGGGCACGGGCTCGGCGGCCTGCGGATCCCCGCCGACGACCGCGAGCCCCGCCGGCACGTGGACCTCGCCGGGACCGAGCGCACCGAGACAGCGCACCGCGCGTGGCGTGCTCTCGCCGGGGCGCGTGGCAGTCCAGGTCTCGTCCCGCGCGATGCGGATCGGAAGCCGCGTCACGGACCCGTCGTCGCGCACGAGCTCGATCAGCCAGCTCCCTGCTTCGAGCTCGACGTCGATGGGCGTGAAACCGAGCGAGCGCGGCGCATCAGGCACGCGCTGTCGCTCGCGCACGACGTAGCGCGACGCGCGAACTTCGACGCGCGTCGGATCGCTCGCGAGCACGAGACGCCCGAGACCGCGCAAGAAGCGAGTATGGCTGCCGCGATCGTGGCGGCGCAGGAGCAGCTCGGCGCGAGCAGCCTCGGCCTCCGCATGATGTCGCTCCCGGTCGAGCACGCGTGCGCGGTAGAGCGCCGCCAGCGCGTCGTGGGCCGCTTCGTGATCGGGGTCGAGCTCGAGCGCTGCACGGAGCGTCTCGACGTGCTCCGTCTCGAGCAGATCGATCTGCTGCTCGATCGCCCGAGCCTCGTCCTCGCGCTGCCAGGCCGGCAGCTTGAGCGCGACGGGATCGAAGTCCCGCACCCCCGCGAGCGCGGCCCGAGCTTCCGCCCGCCGGAGATCGCGCGCGCGCCGCAGTGGATCGACACGCCCGATCGCGGTGTTGGCGTGCGCGACCAACGCCGCCGCACGCTCGCGACGCATCGAGCCATCGAGCCACGCGCGAAGGAGCGATGCGAGCGCTCCACCGTCGGCCGGCCGCTGGTCGGGATCGAGCGCCGTGGCGCGGGCGACGATCGCGCAGAGCTCCTCGGGCGCATCGCGCGACGGCGTGATCCGCGGAAGGCTGCCGGTCGCCGCCATGGCCCACGCTTGCACGTGATCGCCCGGCCGCGCGCGCTCACCCGTGAGCGCCTCTTGGAGCACCACACCGATGCAGAAGACGTCGCTCGCGGCCGTGAGAGGCTCCCCGATGCCGCGGCCTTGCTCGGGCGACATGTACGCGACGGTGCCGAGGATGTCGCCGGTGCTCGTGAGGGCGGCGTCGACGAGAGCGAGCCCACCACCCTCTTCCGGCTCGTCGATGCGTGGCGCACGCGCGATGCCCCAGTCGAGCAGCAGCACCTCGCCGAACTCGCCGATCATCACGTTGCTCGGCTTGATGTCGCGGTGGATCACGCCGCGCTCGTGCGCGTAGCCCGCGGTCTCGGCCACGCGGAGCACGATCTCGACGAGGCGGCGCAAGCGTCGCGCGCTCTCTTCGTCGCGCGGCTCGTCGTACACGAGGTGCTTGAGGGTCCGGCCGCGGACCTCCTTCATCGTGAACCACGGACGGCCGTCGTCCAGAACGCCGCGATCGTGGACGGGCACGATGCCCGGATGCTCGAGCGATGCGGTGACGCGCGCCTCGTTCATGAAGCGCGAGCGCATCGTCTCGGCCTCGCGCGGGTGGCGATGCGGAGCCGAGAGGATCTTCATGACGACGACGCGATCGAGAACGCGATCGCGCACGCGGCGCACCTCGCCCCAGCCTCCGTGCGCGAATTCGCCGAGGTCCTCGTACCGAGCCGGCAGCGCGATGCGGGGCCCCGACCCGATCGGCCGCATCGGCATCGTCGCCGGCTCGTTCTGCGTCTGCCGTGCGTTCATCGTCCCGCCGCGAGAGCATAGCCCCTGACGCGGCGCATGGGTGGCTGTCCGTTCGTGCGATACGGGACGAGCTCCTCGCGGCTCAGGGACGGCGACGGTGCCTGGACGCGCGGTCCGCTGCCGCGTCGCGCCACCACCTTGGGAAGGCGGCGCGATCGGAGATGCACGGAACCGAGAGAGCGCCCTCGCTCACTCGTCGACGGCGTAGACGAAGCTCACCTGCGGGAAGCTCTGGTAGCGCTCGACGATCGTCGCGTGCGGGACGCGCGTTCCGTCGACGTACTCGGTCGCGAGCGCTTCGGCTGCGGCGCGGTCGCCCGTCGCCTTGATGTGCATCACGCGCGTCATCAGGTGCGTGCACGCCTCGGGCAAGCGCGCGAAGTCGATCGTGAACGCGCCGTGGCTCGTGCCGTCGGCCGCGAGCGCGTCTTCGTCCCAATGGAGCGCGCCCTCGTCGAGCAGCACGCCGATCTGGATCGCGGCGAGCTGCGAGTACGGCTTGCGCTGCCCCGTCGGCGTGTACATGCCGCGCGAGATGTGGCCGAACGCCCAGACGATCGAGTCGACGTAGATCTCGCGCTCCTGCTGCTCGGTGAGCACGCTGCGCTGACGGAGCCAGTCGATGAAGAAGAGCCCGCCGCTCTGCGCCTTGAGCTCTTCGAGCATCGACGCGAGCCCGCCGCCGAACGCCTCGTTGTCGGTCTGGCCCTGCGTCGTACGGTACTCGTGCGACGGGCCGAGGTTGTGCGTCGCCTCGTGCAGGATCGTGCTGAGCAGCCCCGGCGTCGCATCGTCCGTGTACGACTCCATCGACGCAGTCGAGAGCAGCGACATGGCCTGCGCGCGCCGACGCGTGCGCGAGTCGGCGTCGGTGTAGAGGTTGCTCATCGCGACCGTGCGACCGCGACCTTCGTCGGTCACCGGTCCCCAGTTCGGCAGGCTCTGACCGATCGTCGCGCCGAACGAGTCGCGATCGTCGCCCGCGTTCACGACGATCTGGATGAAGTCGGGGAGCTGGAAGCTGACGTCGCGCGCCGTGTACGCCGTCGGCACGAGCGCCGCGAGCGAGCCCTCCATGTCGGTGCGCAGCGGCGCGAGCCGGTCCTGCCACACGAGCGAGCTCTGATCGATGCGCGCGAACGTGAGATGGAAGCCCGCGTGCTGGCTGCACGGCTCCCAGTACGTCTCGTCCGGTGCGACGCGCACGTACCAGCGCGAGTTGCGCACGCTCATGCGTGACCACGCCTCGTCGGCGGGCACCCAGTCGTTCGTCTCGAACGCCGTCGCCGCCGCCTGCAGATACAGGGCGAGCGCGGTCTCGGCGGGATCGCTCATCGACTCGGCGGCCGCGCGCAGCTCCGCGGCGATCGGGCGCATGTAGGTCTCGTAAGCGACGTGGTACGGCACCGAGACGAGCGTGTTGTCCGCGTTCGCACGCACGACGGTGAACGGCGTGAGCAGCGTGCTCGCATCGGGACGCGCCTCGAGCACCGCGCAGAAGCCTTCGTCGGCCTGCAGCTCGGGCGGGTATGCGTCGACCGGCTGGTGCGGCGCGCCTTCGATCGCCGAGCACGCGGGATCGCTCTCGGTGACCGACGCTGCGCACTCCGGGCCCCAGTTGCGGCGGAACAGGCTCGCGCTCGCGATGTCGCCCGTGGCCAGGCGCGCCTGCATCGCGTCCATGCCGACCTGGTGCGCGTACAGGCGATCCATGAGGCCGGCGACGTTGAGCATGTGGTGCGCGAACACCTGATGTGCCGGCGGGAGATCGGCGAGGTTCGTCTCCACGAGCGTCGGCGCGGCGTGGTCGAGCTCGGTCCACACGAGCGCGCGTCGCGGATCGGTGGGCGTCGGCGCCGCGTCCTCGGAGCGGATGGCAGCGAGCACGCGCTCGTAGTCGGGCGTGAACGCGCCGTTCTCCACCCAGCGCTCCGACGTCGGATAGAAGAGGAGCGAGCGGACCTCGTCGGGATCGGGCGCGCCGTTGCCGTTCGTGTCGGCAGCCCAGAAGAGCGGCTCGTTCAGCCGCAGGGCGAGCTGGTTGAAGCGGAGCCGATCGATGCTCGCCGCGCGAGGCGTCGTGCTGCCGTGAGAAGCGCCGCCACACGCGGTCGCGAGCGAGAGGATCGAGAGCCCAGCCAGTCGTACGGGTGCGCGCATGGCGCGGTTCGTAGCACGCTCCTCTACGAGAGCAGCCGCTCGAACGTCACCGTGCGGAGCGCGTGGCGCATGACGAAGAATGCGACGATGGCGTAGACGACCGAGATCCCGAGGGGCCGGATCACGCCGCCGGGCAGCAAGAATCCGCCGAGCAACGTGAGGATGATCGTCGGAGCGAGCAGCGCGCCGCCGATGTTGTTCGCCGTTCGGAAGTCCTTCGCGAGAAGGGACATCAGCAGCGCGATGCTCGTCGAGAGGGAGAGCCCGGCCAGCAGCAGGATCGGCAAGCCCACGACCTGTTCGAAGCTCGCCGCGCCCGCCGACGGCAAGAGAACGACGTCGAGCATCAGCATCGGCACGCTCATCATCGACGAAGCCGCGAGCGTCGCGAGGAGCTTCGCGATCATCACTTGCTCGATGCGCACCGGCAGCGCGACGAGCAGCTCGAGCGTGCGCTTCTCGCGCTCCGTGATCAGCAGGTACGACGCCATCATCGTCGGGAGCACCATGCCGACGATCGCGACGAAGATCGGCAGGAGCGATCCCGCGATGTGCCGCGGATCCTCGGAGATGTCGCCGAGCAATCCGATCTGCATGCTCGGCGGGAGCGGTCGCCCCGACCCATGCATCGGCACACGCGCGCTCGCGCTCATGACCATCGGGACGAGACCGAGCAAGACGAGGGGCAGGATCGCGCCGGTGAGGAGCGCGGACTTGCCCGCGATGAGCTGACGCCATTCCTTGCGGAACAGGATGCGGACCTCGCGATCGATCACGCGGCGCCTCCTTTCGCGCTCGGCTCTTCGACGGTGGCGAAGAAGATGTCTTCGAGCGAGGGCTTCACGATGTGGCACTCGTAGACCTCGAGGCCTTCGGCGAGCAACGCGCGCAGGATCGTCGGCGCGACGCGGTCCGGCTCGGCGACGACGACGCGGACCTCGTCGTCCTCGACCTCGCACGCGTGGCCGAGCTTCTCGAGCGCGGCGCGCAGCGGTGCGATCCCGCCGTGCGCCTTGAGCGCGACGCGGCCCGAGCTCTTGCTGCGCAGCTCGTCGAGCGTCGCGTGCAGGACGACCTGGCCTTCGCGCAGGATGATCACCGAGTCGCAGAGCTCTTCCGCCTCGGCGAGGTTGTGCGTGCAGAGCAGCGTCGTGCGGCTCGCGCTGGCGTCCTTCACGGCGGCGATCATCTGACGCGAGGCGACGGGATCGAGACCGGCAGACGGCTCGTCGAGCACGAGCACGTCGGGATGCGGCAAGAGCGCCGCGGCCAGCGCGAGACGTCGCTGCATGCCGCCCGAGAGAGCGCTCGTCGCGCGATCGAGCACGTCTTCGAGGCCCAGCCTCTGCGCCGCGACGAGCGCCGTGTCGCCCCGATCGTAGAGCTCGCGCACGAGCGAGAGGTACTGACGCACGCTCATGTGCTCGTACATGCCCGGCTGCTGCGGAACGATGCCGACGTGGCGCTTCTTCGCGAGGAAGCCCGGATCGTCGCTCGTCTCGCCGAGCACGAACACGAAGCCGCGCGTGGGCGCGATCGCGCCGGTGATCATGCGGATCGTGGTGGTCTTGCCGGCCCCGTTCGGCCCGAGCAGACACGCGCGCTCGCCTTCGCGCAGCGTGAACGAGACGCCGCGCAGGGCGTGCACGTCGCCGTAGCGTTTCTCGGCGCGCACGACCTCGATCGGCGCGCCGCTCGCGGCCGGCCGCACCTCGGCGTCCGGCATGGCGATGCGGGGCAGTGCGCGCATCGAGAGCGCGATGGTCAGCAAGCTCACGGGCACGGTCGCGGCGACGAAGAGCTCGAGCACCTCGCCGCCCCACCGCTGGCCGATGGGCCGGATCATGCCGTCGGTGAAGGCGTGGTACGTGATCGCGAGGACGAGCCAGCGCGTGCGGCGCTCGACCACCGCGCGCATGACGAGGGTGCTGGCCGCGACGTGGAACGCCATCGTGCAGAGCCGCTCCATCGCACCGAGCAGATGCGGCGTGATGCCGGCGGCGTGGAACTGATCGATCTGGTGCTCCGTGATCGCACGCGTCGCGTCGTCGAGCCCGAGCTGATCGACGCCCGACCGTTCGATGAACACGATGTTGAAGAGCGTCAGCGCGACGAGACCGCCGAAGATCGCCGACTCGATCCCGCCGTGGCCCGCGCCGAACGCGAGCGCGTGCGCGCCGGTGCGCTCCTCCTTCATCGCCCATCGCATCGCCACGAAGCGTGCGAGCTCTTCGAAGCACGCAGCCGAGAGCCCGTCGAAGATCGATGCGACCGGGAGGAACCACGGCGAACGTGCCGCCGGAAGATGCGGCGCGACGAGCTCGTTGAACGGGATGTGATTGACCTGCGAGACCACGAACGCGGCTGCGCCGATGCCGAAGACGCGCCAGCTCAGCGCGTAGCGAGCGCGGATGGCGCGCGCGAGCGCGATCGGCGCACCGATCATGACGACCACCTGCAGCAGCGTCGCGAGCTCGACCACGCGCGGCCGACTCTACGCCATCGAGCGCGTGCTAGCGTTGGTTCGTGGAGCCGCTGTCGATCACGCAGGTGCGCGAGCGGGTCGAGTGGGTCGTGATGTCGAGGCTCGCGATCGTGGACGCGTTGGTCGGTGGGCTCGTCGCGTCGGCCATTGGCTCGGCGCTCCTCGGCTCCTCGGACGCGTGGACAGCGATCGGGCCTGGGATCATCAGCACTGGCGTTCTTGCGCTCGAGGCGCTTCGCCGAACGCTGCGGCATCGGGACCCGCGACTGGCTGCCGTGCCGTACGCGCTCCTCGGTGCCGTGCTGAACGCACCTGCGTCCCTCGGGCTGTCGGTGCTCGCGATGGCTTGCCACGCGCCTCCGCGGATCCACGGCATGGGTGAGCTCTTCTTGGCCGTCGGCCTCACCGTTGCCGGTCTGCTGATGGTCGCCGTGGTCGCCCTGTTCTTCACCGTACCGCTGGGCATCGCGTATGGCGTCGCGCACCAAAAGGCCGTCGGCGTCGCCCGCGACGAGCTCTCGACACCCACGCTCCGAGCCCTGCAGCGCGCGCGCACGATCGTGGTCACGTACGAGCTGGTCGGTGTGATCGCGGGCGGCATCGTCGTGCTCGCACGGCAGCCATCGCGCGCGCCCGTCGCGATCGTCGGTGTGCTCGGCGCGATGCTCGTGCTCGACGTGTCGCGCTGGATGTTCGATCATCTTCGTCGCCGTCGGTGGCTCACCGCGCTGCGCGCTGATCGCTTGGCCCGCTATCGTCTCGTTCCGCAGAGCGAGTGCCGCGTCTCGAGCGATCGGGCTCCGCTGGAGCCGGCCGACGATTCGTTCGTCGCCGTCGTCGAGGCCGCGCCCGGCATGCCGTATCGCGACGTGCCCGAGGCCGTGATGCTGGTTCCTGCGCGATAGACCCAAGGTTTCGCGCGCGCGTCGGTCGAGGGGCCGTGCGGATCCTCGTCATCTTCTTCGTTCTCGTCCTCGCGGCACCGGCGGCCGCGCAGCTCGGGCCACCGACCGACGGGCTCTACGAGGACTTTCCTTCGATCTTCATGCAGGCGAGCGGGCCGCTCGCGGCGCCGCCGAGCGCGCTGCCGCGCTGGGTCGACGTGCGCACCGAGGGCGGCGTCACCACCGTCACGTTCGAGCCCGAGGCGCGCGTCGCGTGGCGCATCGCGTGGGGACCGAACGGGCCGGCCGAGAAGCTCACGCTCGTCGACGGCGAGCAGTGGACGCGCTCCGTGTTCGGCTACGACGCGAGCGGGCATCTCGCGACCAAGCACGTCACGGGCGCAGGCGCAGGGGCGGGCCTGACGTACGCGTACCGCACCGACGCGACCGGACGCATCCTCTCACGCACGACGACGCTCGCGACGGGGGTCGTGGAGCAGCTCGACCTCACCTACCGCGCGCGCGGAACGACCGTCACGCTCACTCATGGCGGCATCGTCACGCGCTCCGATCGGTACGACGCGCAGCGGCGTCTCGCGGAGACACGCCTCTTCGACGCGCACGGAGTCGTCGCCGCGCGGCTGGCCTACGTGCGAAGCGCAGACGGATCGCTGCGGAGCATCCGACGTCGGCTGGGCCGCCACCACGGGCTCGCCGATCCTGGGCACGTGGATCCCTCGATCGACGCGGGTGATGTCTCCCGCATCGCGCAGACGCCGATCGAGCGCCACGAAGCGCTCTTGCTCTTGGGCGCTCCGATGCACGCGACCGACACCGAGCGCGGTGTCGCGCGGCACATCACGGTCGACTACGCGAGCGGCTGCTGGCTCAATCAGACGTCGGGACTGAGCTTCGATGCAGCCGGATCTCTCACGGGCGGCGCGACCGGGTGCATCTGCGGGTTCTGTGTCGCCTCATCGGCGATCGATCCAGGCGAGCGCGCGCGCGCCACGAGCAGCGAAGAGCATTGGACGGCCGGTCCTTGGGTCCGCATCGACGGCGTGGACGTCACGGCCGATCACGCGCTCGTCACGCCGCAAGGGCCGCGCACGGCCGGCTCGCTCCGCGTCGGGGACGTCGTGACGGGCGCGGATGGCGCGCCCCGCGCGCTGCGCTCGGTCGAGCCCGTCCGAGACGACGGAGCGCTCCGCTTGGGCGTGAACCTCGAGACGCCGGATCATGCCTTTTCCGCCGGCGGCCTGCGCTTCGTCACCGAGACGGCGAGCACCTGCGCGCCTGAGTGATTGCGCTCTGGCGCACCGGCCTGGTAACACGCGGCTCGATGGCTCGCGCGCGGGGAAGAAGCACGGATCAGAGCGCACCGCCGCGGCAGACGAAGTCCAAGTCGCTGGAGGAGATCGCCGAGAAGCTCCTCGCGCCGCCCGCGCCGATCGTGGCGGCACCACCCGAGCCGCCGCCGCCCCCGAAGACGAAACCGAAGACGAGACCGAGGCGACGCGCTCCGAGACGGATCACGCCGCCCGCGCCGATCGTTCCGGCCGCCACCGAGCCGGCGCCCGTCGACACGAAAACGAAGACGAAGACGAAGGCGCGGCGAAAGCCCAAGCCGCCGCCGACGCGCCCGCCGCTCGGTCGCGTCGAAGGTCAGCTCAAGCCGCGCGACGAGCAGGACGAGGCTCCGCTCCACATCACCGTGCGCCGCATGCATCGACGCGACATCAAGCGCGTCTGGGACTTCCTCAAGCGCTCGTTCCGCGACGTGAACCGCGAGACCGTCGAGTACCAGCGCCCGCGCAGCAAGCAGCGCTTCGAAGAGTCGTACGACGATCAGGGCATCGAGCAGCTGCTCTTCGAGGTCGACGGCGAGATCGTCGGATACGCCGAGTGCGCGTTCGAGGTCACGGGCTCGGACAACTGGATCAACCCGAAGTACTTCGAGAGCCGCGACATGAGCCCGCTCTTCGTCGAGGAGCTCGCGACGAGCCCGGACTATCAGGGGCAAGGCGTCGGCTCGTTCATGCTCGAGCAGCTGCAGCACCTCGCGCGCATCCACGGCTGCACGCATCTCGTGCTCGAGGTCGCGGAGAACAACGAGGACGCGCTGGCGTTCTATCGGCGTCGCGCGTTCTTCAAGCTCGATGCGGCGCTCTTCATGGCGATGAAGGTCGATCGCGAGCCCGATCTGCTGCCGCCGCGGCCGCTCAAGTCGCGCCAGACGATCCCGCCCGACGATTCCGGCACTTGACGGCAAATTGACCTGCTCGACCGCGCGTTGCAGGGTCGAGCCATGACCGAGCCCGCCACGCCGACGAAGCGCAAGCCCCGTGCGATGGCGCTGCTCGCGCTGAAGGTGGCCGTGACGCTCGGCCTGCTCGGCTATCTCGCGCGATCGATCGTGAGCCGCGAGGGCATGGATCAGGTCGGCGCGGAAGCGGCGAACGTCGCGCTCGTGCCGATGCTCGTCGCCGTCGCGCTGCACTTCGTGGCGGTGCTCGCGGGCGTGCTGCGCTGGCGTGTGCTGCTCGTGGGCCGCGGGATCGTGCTGCCGTTCGCGGTGCTCCTGCGCTCGTTCCTCGTAGGGCGCTTCCTCGGCGCGTTCACTCCGTCGACGACGGGGCTCGACGGCTATCGACTCTTCGACGTCGCGCGTCGCACCGGCGACACCGCGGGCTCCACGGCGACCATCGCGGTCGAGAAGCTCGTCGGTCTCGTCGGGATGGCGACGGTGTGCCTCGCGCTCTTGCCTTTCGGTCTCGCGGAGCGTCTCGGCTTCGGCGGCGTGCTCGTCGCGCTCGGCATGGCGTCGATCGCGCTCGTCGGCCTCTTCGTGATGGCATCGCCCGATCGCGCGCGTGCATTCGTTCGCTTCGTGCCGGGCCCGATCCGCGGGCGCGTCGACAAGATCGTCACCGCGATCCTCGGCGGCGGTCTGCATCTCTCGACACTCGGCCCCGCGCTCGCGCTCGGCATCGTCTCGCACCTCGCGCTCTCGGCGACGTTCGCGGCGACTGGTGCGGCGTTCCACGTCGTGGCTCCGATCGGAACCCTGCTCTCGGTCGGCAATGCGATCGTCATCGCGGTGCTCTTGCCGATCTCGATCGGCGGCGTCGGCGTGCGCGAAGGCGTCGCGGTCGCGCTGCTCGCAGGCGCCGGCATCGACACGAGCCAGGCCGTGCTGCTCGCGCTCGGCAGCTGGCTCGCGGGTCAAGTCCCCGCGCTGATCGGCGGCGTGCTCATGCTCCTGCCCGAGCCGACACCGCAGTTATCGACGTCGTCGACTACTGCCGCGTGAGGGGCACGCCCTCGACGGTCATCACCCACGCGCCCGTCGTCGCATCCTGATGGGGCGGGTCGCTCACCTCGAGCGTGACCTCGGTGACGACGACGCCGACGCGGATGTCCTGCCCCGAGATGCCGGCGAAGGTGCCGCTGTACGAGATGTGGCCCGACGCGCTCGTGTACTGCTCCCAGCGCACGCTGTTCGTGTCCACGGTCAGCGTCGTCGGGCCTTCGCCCGCCCAGTTGCCGATGTACAGGGACGGCTCGATGCGCGCGGGCTCGCGCGGGCTGGGCTGGATCTCGTGTGCGCAGAACATCCCACCTGCCCCGCAGACCACACACGACAGGAGCGCGATGCCGCCGAGCACGCCCAGAACGATGAAGAGAATGCGGCGGTTGCCGCTCGGTGCCTGCTCTTCGGTCATCGGCGCGAGCTTACGCCAAGCTTCCGAGCCTCGCGTGAATCGATCTAATCATTGACAAGGTCGGGGCAGACGGGAATCGTTGTGGTTCGGGGAATGGGACGCTGCTCGCACAAGGGTCAGAAGACACGTGGCTGACGGTCCTACGACCGATGCGGCCGCCGTTTCGCCGGAGCCTGCCAAGCCGACGACCGGAGCCCGCCCGCTGGTACCCAAGCCTGGGGCGGTCGCGGCCGCCGCCGAAGCGGCCCCCGTGAAAGAATCCATGCCTGCGGAAGCCGAAGTCGAGGTGGACGAGATGGAGGTGGAGTCGGCTGCGCCCAAGTCGGGCTCGACCTCTTCACCGAAGTCCGGCTCCGGTCCGCTCGGAAAGAGCTCGCAGTCGGGCCCCGATCCGCTGATCGGTCGCGTCGTCAACGATCGCTTCCGCATCGTGTCGATGGTCGCGCGCGGCGGCATGGGCAAGGTCTACCGCGCCGAGCAGGCGCCGCTCGGTCGCGAGGTCGCGCTCAAGGTCCTCAACCCGAACTACAACGGCGACAACGACCCCGAGTTCCACAAGCGCTTCTTCCTCGAAGCGTCGACGTGCTCGAAGCTCACGCACCCGAACACGGTCACGATCTTCGACTACGGGCGCACCGACGACGACGTCTACTACATCGCGATGGAGCTGCTCGAAGGGCGAACGCTCCATCGCGCGCTCCGCGAAGAAGGCCCGTTCGATGCGGAGCGCGCCGTCGCGATTGCTCGACAGATCTGTCGCTCGCTGCGCGAAGCGCACGGCCTCGGCGTCATCCACCGCGATCTGAAGCCGGCGAACGTCTATCTCGTGCGTCACGGCGACGAGAACGACTTCGTGAAGGTGCTCGACTTCGGCCTCGTGAAGAACGTGGACGACAAGGGCGAGGACCTCACGCAGACGGGCCTCTTCATGGGCTCGCCCAAGTACATGTCGCCCGAGCAGATCCGCGGTGAGCGTGCCGATGCGCGCGCCGACATCTACTCGCTCGGCGTGATGCTCTACGAGATGGTCACCGGGAAGGTGCCGTTCGATCGGCCCAACTCCGTGAACATCCTGATGGCGCACGTTCACGAGGCGCCGCCGCCGTTCGCGGAGATCAATCCGAACGTCACCGTCTCGCCCTTGCTCGAGGCGCTCGTGATGAAGTGCCTGAACAAGCAGGCCGGCGATCGCTACAGCAGCATGGAAGAGCTGCTCGGCGCGATGAAGGGCATCGAAGGAACGCGCAGCGGCGAGCTCGGTAGCTCGGGCGAAGTGCCTGCGTACATGAGCGGCAAGCACTCTGCCGTCGACAACCGGGCGCTGCGCCAGTCGGGGGACATGCCGCCCTCGCTCACGCCGAGCGGCGTGGTGATGCAGCCCGGCGCGCTGCAACCGAACGTCACGTCCGTGTCGACGACGCTGCCCGCCGCCGCCGAGGAGCCGGCACCGCCGTCGCGCGCACCGGTGTACGCGCTGCTCGGGATCGGTGCGCTGCTGCTCGTGGCCATCGTCTGGTACGCGGCCGGCGGCGCCAACTCGTCGACGACGTCGCTGCAGCCCGATCCCACGATCACGACCGGCGTTCCGGGCACCGACACCACGGGCACCAGCGGCACCGTCACACCGCCGCCGACGAGCACCACGCCCGCCGTCGCGCGTACGCTCGTGTCGCTCCACTCGACGCCTGCTGGCGCGATGGTGAACGTCGGCGACGAGAGCTACGGCCCGACGCCGGCGAACGTCGAGTGGACCGGAGAGAGCGCGACGCCCGGCCGCGAGGTCACGTTCGTGTTCCACCTCGCTGGGCACCGCGACTACTCGGTCGTCCGCACGATCACCGGCGACAGCCTGGACGTGAGCGCGACGCTGGATGCGCTTCCGACCGATCGCCCGTTCCGTCCGCGCCCGCCGCGCCGGCCCGACGGCGACGACGGCACGAGCCCCGTCGGCCCCGTGAAGGGCTACAAGCTCGACCCGTACTGAGAGCGCGCGTCAGAACGCGATCGTGAGCCCCTGGCTCGCCCACGAGACCGGCGCCGCGCGCCGGAAGAACGTCGCGCCCGCGACCATGAGCACGGTGGCGACGACCTGACCGAGACCGAACGCGAAGCCCGTCGCTGCGGCGAACGAGCTGTACCCCGCCGACTGCACCGCACCGACCAGCGCGCCGAACGGGATGAAGTAGGCGGTCTCGCCGCTCCAGATGAATCCCTCCGCGATCGATCCTCCGTAGGTCGCGAGCGCGAGCGCGAGACCACCGCCGACGACGTTGTAGTTCAGCGGACGCGCGCCCGAAACGGGTGGGCCCACTGCCTCGCGTGCTGGCGCTTCGAACGGCTCCGGAGCGATGCGGCGTGGCGCTGCGAGAGCGGTTGCACTGGGTGCGCTCGGTGCGGCGGGCACGACCTCCGCGGGATCCGCAGCGACGGGAGCGGGCGGCACATCGACCGAGACAGGCGCTTCGAGCGCCACGCACGTGTTGCCGTCTCCGCCGAAGCCCTCCGGACAGACGGGGATGCCGTCGCAGCGGGCATCGGCGACCGACCAGGTCTGCCCCGGCCAGCAACAACGACCCGCGCTCTGCTCGGACGCGACCCGACCGGGCGCGCACGCCTGAGCCGCGACGAGACCGGGAGCCATCAGCCAAGCCAAGAGCGCGGCGAGCCGCGTCACGTTCCCCACCATGAGACGATGGTACGCCGCGACGTCGACACGTGGCGGACGGAGTGTGGGCTACCAGCCGGAGATCTTCGCGATCATGTACTTCATGACCTCGCTCGTGCCGCCGCCGATGCGCAGCAGGCGATGGTCACGGTAGTAGCGCGCGACCCAGAGGTCCTCGAGGTAGCCCATGCCGCCGTGGAACTGGACGACCTGGTCCGCCACGATGCTCATCTCTTCGCCCACGAAGAGCTTGGCCATCGCGATCATCTTCGTCGTCTCGAACGAGATGTCGCCCTTCTTCACGTAGCGATCGAGGTTGAAGTGGTGCGCCGCGCGGTACGTGAGCGAGCGACCCGCTTCGACCTTCGTGTAGAGCTCGGCGAGCTTGTGCTGCCAGACCTCGCGCTTGATGAGCGGCTTGCCGAACGCCATGCGCGAGCGGCCCCACTCGAGCGAGCGATCGAGCGCGTGCTGCGCGCCCGCGACGGCCGAGCTCGCCGCGATCAAGCGCTCGCTCTGGAAGTTCTGCATCAGATAGATGAAGCCCATGCCCTCCTGGCCGAGCAGGTAGCGCTTGGGCACGCGGCAGTTGTCGAAGAAGAGCTCGGCCGTGTCGCTCGACCAGTTGCCCATCTTGCTGAGCTTCTTGCTGACGCTGAATCCCTTCGTGTTCGTCGGGAACAAGATGATCGAGATGCCGTGATGACCGGCCTCGGGGTTCGTCTTCACCAGCAGCGTGATGAAGTCCGCACGCGTGCCGTTCGTGATGTACGTCTTGCTGCCGTTGATGACGTAGTCGCCGCCCTCGCTGCGCGCCGTCGTGCGCAGGCCCGCGACGTCGCTGCCCGCGCCGGGCTCGCTCACGCCGAGCGCCGCGATCTTGTCGCCCTTGAGCGCGGGAACGAGGAACTCGTCCTTCTGTTCTTTCGTACCGAGCTCGTTGATGCACGGCGTGGCCATGTCGCTCTGGACGAGCAGGCCCATGCCGACGCCGGCCATGCCGCAGTGGATCAGCTCTTCGCTCTTCGCGATCGAGTACCAGTAGTCGCCGCCGCCGCCGCCGACGTCCTCCGGATAGTGCGCGCCCGTGATGCCGAGCTCACCCGCGCGCTTGAAGACCCAGTTCGGGAACAGCTCGTCGCGCTCCCACTCCTCCGTGTGCGGCGCGAGCTCCTTGACCGCGAAGTCGCGCACGCTCTTGCGGAAGAGCGTGTGCTCGGGCGTGAACGGAGGAAACGGCGCAGGCGCTTGGTCGGTCATGACGTTCTCCGGGGACGAGGGCACGGGAAAATGAATGGCGATTCATTCGTACCAGTCCGGACGGGTCTCGCGCAAGCCCGCCTGGTATTCTCCGGGCGCAAGCCGTGCGGTCCCTCGCGCTCAGTCTCTGCGTCCTGCTGCTCGCCTCCGGTTGCGAGACGCTCGATCGCTTTCGCACGGACGATCACGCCGTCTTCCACGGCACCGTCACGGGCGACACTGCCGACTCGTTCATCCGTCGCGGCTTCCCACCCGACACGACGCTCGACCTGGAGTTCGATCCGACGATGGCGCAGGGCCCATCGGCGGGGACGATCACGACCAGCGCGCCGGATGGGACCGTGTACTTCGATCACACCGCGCTGCGCGTGATCGAATCGCTCGAGCACGACTTGCTCTCGCAGTACGACTTCCCGGGCGCTGGCCGCATCCGCAACTATGCGTACGTCGCACGCCCGGACACCGGGAGCCTCGCGGGCCGCGACGTGATGGTGTTCTTGTCGTTGATGGAAGACGGCACCGTCGAGGTACGCGTGATCGCCGGCACGGGCGACGAGACGCGTGGTGACGTCTTCGGCTTGTTCCGCGTCGCGCGCATGGCCCGTTGACGAAGCAGCGCGCAGCCCAGACGCTTCGTGCCGAAAGCGGGGGGACGTGAGCGCGAAACCGTTCGAGATCGGGATCGTCATGTCGGGAGCGGCGATGGCTGGTGCATACACGGCCGGCGTCGTCGACTTCCTCGTCGAAGCGCTCGACGAGTGGGAGAAGGCGCGAGCGCAGCCCGACGTGCCGCAACATCGCGTGCGAGTGCGCGTGATGACGGGCGCTTCCGCCGGCTCGCTCGTCACCGCTGCGAGCACGTGGATGATGCTGCGCGGACAAGCGCCGACGCGTGCGCGACCGAGCGTCGGTGCGGGCAACGCGCTCTACGCGTCGTGGGTCGAGCGCGGGGGCCTCGAAGACCTGCTCGGCACCCGCGATCTGGTGGACGACGAGAGCCCGCTCGCATCGCTCTTCGATGGCTACGGTATCGAAGCGATGGCGCAGAGCGCGCTCGGGCGCGATGGAGCGACGAAGATCGATCTCGGAGCCGGCCTGCGCGCGCGGCCGTGGATCGATCCCGCGCTCGAGATCGCGATGACGACCTCGAGCCTGCGCGGAATCCCGTACGCGGCGAGCTACGAAGGCGGAGCGCTGCACATGCGCACGTGCGCCGATCATGCGCGCTTCGTGCTCGCCACGAGCGAGGACGGATCGCGAGACGGAGTGACGGCGCTCGATCCCCACGATGCGAGCGCGCCGGGCTGGGAGCAGCTCGTCCGCGCGACGCTCGCCAGCTCCGCTGTGCCGATGGCGCTGCCCGCGCGCTATCTCGAGACACCGCGCCGCTTCTACGACGATCGCATCGCCGTTCCGGGTGAGCCGAACGCGTTCGTCCCGCCGGCGTGGCCCGAGCAGATGAGCGATCCGTACGCGAGCCTCTACATCGACGGCGGCTTGTTCGAGAACGCGCCGCTCGAGCTCGCTCATCGCGTGCTGGCTGGCGGACGCGGTTTGAGAAACGCGCGCGATCCGAAGCTGGCCACGCGCGCGCTGGTCCTGATCGATCCGTGCCCCGGCTTCGCCGCGGGCGAGTACGCCCTCGAAGCACCTCGCACGCCGGACATGCTTCGCGATCTGCTCGCGTTCGGGCTCGCGGTCGTCTACCAGCCGCGCTTCCAGCCGGAGGACGTCGCGCTCGCGCGCAGCGATCGTGTGGCGAGCCGCTTCATGGTCGTGCCGGCGCGGACGGGACGCGACGCGGATCGCTTTCCGCTCGCCAGCACGCCGATCGGCGCGTTCGCGGGCGCGTTCCACCGATCGTTCCGCGAGCACGACTTCTTCCTCGGCCGCCGCAACTGCCAGCAGTTCTTGAGGCAGTGGCTCGCGCTCGATCCCGACAATGCGCTCTTCGACGACGGGACGAAGGCGCACGACGTCGCCTGGACGAGCGGGGACGGCGCGCGCGTTGCCAAGCGTCCGATCATCCCGCTCGTGGGGACCGCGCGCGAGGAGGTGCCGCAGCCACGCTGGCCGAGCGTCGAGACGGCGGCGCTGCGACGCGCGCTCGAAGGCCCGTTCCGGCTGCGTCTCGCCCGCGTGCTGCGCGCGCTCGCGCATCGCACGTCGTTCTCGCCCGCGAGGCTCTTCGCGGCGCGCCTTCCCTCGCAGTGGACGACGGCGCCGATCGCGTCACGCGTGCTCGACACGTGCCTCGCCCAGCTGCGCGAGGCTGGTCTCGCGTACTGAAGGCCGAGCGACGCTACTGCTGCGCCGAGAACACGAGCGGGAACGTCGTCTGCGTCTCGCTGCCGGACGGCGGGAAGACCCAGCGACGCACGCCACGCTCGAGGCAGTCCTGCAGGTTCGCCATCGCGGTGCCACGCGCGTTCACGCTCGTCACACGACCGCTCGTGCCGATCGTGATGTCGATGTTGTAGCGAACGTCGCCGTCGACGTGACCGGCCTGACGAAGCGCGGTCTCCCAACACGTCGTGAGCGCACGCTGGCCCGAGCGCACGACGCTACCGATCTGATCGCTCGTGAGCTCGGCGCTCGAGTGCGACGGGCTGTCTTCGTCACGATGAGGCGTGGGGGCAGTCGCGATGGGCGCCGGGCCCGCGCCATCGTCCGCGAACTGCGCGAAGCGCGGATCTTCCGCAGCGGTCGTGCGACCCGTCGTGCGCGTCGCGGGCGGAGTGGCGCCGCTCGCAGTCGTCGACGCAGAAGGATGATGCGGGCCGGACGCGGTGGTCGCGACCGCGCTCGGCGGCGGCGTGACGTCGGTCGTCGGCGGCACTTCGGCCGTGCTCGGAGGCGGCACCGCATCGACCACTGCTTGCACCTGCGTGACCGGCGGCGCGATCGTCGCGACCGTGGCCACGACCGTCGTGGTCGGAGGCGGTGGTGCGAGGATGAAGCGCTGCACGACGCCGTACATGAGCACGCCGCCGGCGGCCATCGCGAAGCCGATGCCCATGAGCGCACCGACACCGAGCCCACCACGACGCTCCTCGCGCGGCGGCGGCGTGGACGCCTTGAGCATCACGGGCGCAGCGGGTGTCGGCAACGGAGCTTCGACCGGCGGCGGCGGCGCGAACGAAGGCGTCTTGGCTCGCCCGGACGGCTCGACCACGGGCGGAAGACCGAAGTCGTCGTCATCCGCGGGCTCGATCACCGGCGCGGGCTTGGCGACGGGCGCAGCCGGCCTGGGCGCGGGCGTCGACACCGGCTTGGCGACCGGAGTGGCTGCCGCCTTCGCGACCGGCGCAGCTCTCGCAGCAGGCGCAGGCGCCGCCATCGGTGCCTTCGC
>CAYSCF010000072.1:0-24858 GCA_964429305.1 uncultured Sandaracinaceae bacterium
GGCAACGTCAGGCCGCCGGTGTAGAGGCCTTCGCCGGGCTCGGCCTTGAGCTTGCGGACGGTTTGCTCGAGATCGCCGCGGATCAGCTCCGCGTTCCAGTCGACGCTCTTCAGCGTGCTCGACACCACGTACTTCTTGGCGGCGTCGATCGTGCGCGCGAACGGCGCCGTCCATGCGGGCATGTCGGGGGAAGGGGAGCGCCAGGCGGCTTCCATCATCTCGTAGATCGTGCGGCCGAAGAGCAGCGCGTCGGCGCGGGCGAGGGTCGCGGCGGCGCGGCGGTGGAGCTCTTCGTCGGGGACGATCGCGCGGTGATCGCAGCAGCCGTCGAGCGTGACGTTGATGGAGTAGCGGAGCGGACGCATGCGTGGAGCGTAACGCGAGGCGGGTGGCTGAATGCCAGGGGCGCGCGCGGGAGGCTCGGCCCCCACACTCGATCGTGGGGCACGAGCCCACAGCGCGACTGCGCCGGGCCCGTTCTCCGCGAGAATGGGCGTGGAACGGAACGTGAAATCACGCGATGCCGATGCATCGCCTTTCCGTTCGTGCGGTCCTGCTCGCTCTCGCTCTCGCGCTCGCGGCTTGTGCCGATCCCTCGATGCCTTCGCCCGATGCCGCGCCGATGGCCGACGCCGCCCCGCCCGCGGACGGCGCGGTGGCGCGCGACGGAGGCTCCGGTGCGGATGCCGACGGCGGACGCGACGCTGCTGTCGATGCCCCGAGCCCGCCCGATGCCGGCAGCGATGCGTGGAGCGCGTCCGATGCCGCTTGCATGGATGCCGATGGCGACGGCGATCCCGCGCGCTCCTGCGGCGGCGGCGACTGCGACGATTCCGATCCGACGCGCAGCTCGCATGCCGCCGAGGTCTGCAGCGTGACGCCCGTCGACGAGGACTGCGACGGCAACGTCGACGAAGGCGTCAGGGCGATGCTGCACACCGATGCCGACCGCGACGGCTACGGCAGTCCGTCCAGCACCACGATGGGCTGCCCCTCGATCGGCCTCGTCGCCGACGGCACCGACTGCGACGACACGCGCGCGGACGTGAGCCCCGGGGCGAGCGAGCTCTGTGGCAACGGCATCGACGACGACTGCGATGGCATGACCGACGAGAGCGGGCCGACCACGTTCTACGCCGACACGGATCACGACGGATACGGCGTCCCCGGCGCGACGACGATGGGCGCGACCTGCACGCCGCCGGCCGGCTGGGCCGCGAACGCGGCGGACTGCGACGACACGACCGCGGCGACACATCCCGGCATCGCGGTGGATCCCTGCAACGGTCGCGACGACGATTGCTCGCTGGGCCTGCCGGGCGCGGGCGTCGATGCGCGCGAGGATCAGGACGGCGATCACCACGGCAACCCGGCGGCCTGTGTCAGCGCGAGTGGCGGATATCCCGCCGACGACTGCGACGACACGAATGCCGCGATCCACCCGAGCGCGAGCGAGCTCTGTGATCGGATCGACGAGAACTGCTCGAGCGGCGGCGGCGTCGCGCCGGAAGAAGACGTCGACGCCGACGGTCACGCGCCGCTCTACACGTCGCTCTGCCACGGCGGATATCCCGCCGACGACTGCAACGACACCGTCGCCACCATCCATCCGGGTGCGACCGAGATCTGCAATCGCATCGACGACGACTGCTCGACCGGGTCGTCCTTCGATCACTCGGAGCCCTACGAGGATGCCGACGGCGACGGCCACGCGGCGCCCACCGCGATGTGCACGGGCGGCTTCGCGAAGGACGACTGCAACGACAACCGTGCGACGATCCATCCTGGCGCGACCGAGACGTGCAACGGCCTCGACGACGACTGCAGCACGCCGAGCGCGCCGGGCAACGTCGATCGCAGCGAGGACCAGGACGGCGACTTCCACTCGCCGCCGACCGCGACGTGTGCCGGCGGCTATGCGCTGGACGACTGCGACGACACGCGTGCCGTATTCCATCCGGGCGCGCCGATCCTCGCGCCACGGGTGATCGCGCCGGCGATCGGCGCGCACGTCGCGACGTCCTCGCCGACGTTCCGGTGGGCATCCACCGGCGATGGTTGCTTCGCATCGCCGACGTGGGAGCTCGCGGCCGACGACTCGTGCCCGAACGCCGCGACCTGCGACGTCTACATGGCGAGCCCCGAGATCCACGCGACGGGGATCACGACCACGACGTACGTCCCGACGTCGGGCCTGCACACAGGCCGCTCCTTCTTCCACGTGCGCGAGTGCAACGGGGCCTCGGGCTGCGGACCGTGGAGCGCGATTCGCTGGGTCGATCTCGGACACGCGGTCGGCGATCTCAACGGCGACGGGCACGCCGACCTCGCCGTCGGGGCTTCCGACTACGTCGACGGCACCGGCTGGCGCGCGGGGCGCGTCTACGTCTACTACGGCACCACGAGTGGCCTTCCGGCGATGCCGAACGTGACGATCGATCCGCCCTGGTCCTCGATCGTCGCGGAGCAGCGGTTCGGGAGCAGCCTCTCGCTCGGCGACTACGACGGCGACGGCTACGCGGATCTCGCCGTCGCGGCGATCGGCGCGCTCTATCTCTATCGGGGCGGCGCGAGCGGCGTGTCGGCGAGCGTCGTCGGCAGCGCCAGCTTCTCGGGCGTGTCGAGCGACAACGTCGCGTTCGTGGGTGATCTGCAGGCCGACGGCTTCGAGGACATCGCGGTGGGCGTGCACGGCGCGGCCTATGACGCGGTCGCGGTGTTCTACGGAACGGCGAGCGGCCTCTGGGGCACGAGCAACGTCACGATCTCCACGCCGTCCGGCGACACGGACGCGGGCTTCGGCGCGAGCGTCGCGTCCGCGGGTGACGTCGACGACGACGGCTACGGAGACCTCGTGGTCGGCGTGCCGGGCAGCGACGGCACGGGGCTGGACGCAGGACGCGTGTACGTGTTCCGAGGCAGCCCGTACGACGTGTCGACGAGCCCGTCGTGGACGATCGAGGCGCCGAGCGCGCAAGCGAGCGCGGCGTTCGGTACGACCGTGGCCGGGCTCGATCTCGACGGCGACGGCTTCTCCGACGTGATCGCGGGCGCGCCGCTCCGCGACGGCGTACGCGCCGACGAGGGACGCATCGCCGTGATTGCGGGCACCGAGAACGGGCCGAGCGCGACGTCCGTGATCGCGATCGACGCGCCGGGCGACGAGATGGGCGCGCGCTTCGGCGCTTCGATCGCCGTGGGTGACGTGACCGGTGATGGCCAACCGGATCTCGCCGTGGGCGCGCCCGGGGCCGATGGCGTGACCGTCGATGCGGGCGCGGTCTTCGTATACGCGGGCACGGCGACGGGGCTCGGCACGTCGGTCACGGTGAGGCTCGGCGACGTCTCCGGAACGACGGGCGCCGCGCTCGGCACGAGCGTCGCGCGCCTGGGCGACGTCGACGGGGACGGCATCGCGGAGCTCGCGGCGGGCGCGCCGAACGACGCAGGCGTGCGAAGCGGCGCGGGCTCGGCCTTGGTCTGGCGCGGCGGCGCGCTCGCGTCGGGCCCGACGATCACGCTCGACGATCCGAGCGGCCGCACGGGCCCGCACTTCGGGACGGGCCTCGCACGTGCAGGAACGCGGCGCCGTGATGCGCGTGAGACGCGCCGCCCCCGCAACGTCGGCCTCGTGGACGAGCGCCGCGTTCCCGTGTGAGGCGCAGCTCTCCGACGCGAGGCATGCTCGGCCACCATGCCCACGCGACGAGCCGCCAAGAGTGCCAAGCCTGCCAAGAAGCTCGCGCGTGCCCGACCCAGCGCGGCCACATCGAGCATGGCGAGCGCTCGCGCGAGCATCGCGGCGCACTTCGCGGCGCGGCACCGCGCGACGTCGAAGGCGATCGAGTCGGCCGTGCGCGCGGCGTGGAAGCGGCTTCGACGCGAGACGGCGGGACAAGACGTCTACGCGCTCGCGCTCTACACGAGCGGACAAGACTCGTACTCGTACGTCTGCATCTCCGCGTGCACGGAGCAAGGGCTCACCGAGGTCGCGCGCGGCTATCTCGCGCGCAAGCCCGACTCGAGCCTCGAGCGCGAGCGGGCATCGCTGCGCTGGAACGCGTGCGACTGGTCGCACCACGAAATCGCCGACGTGCTCGACCTCGCGGTCGACGAGAACCTCGCGATCCGGAGCCGCTACGAGGACGCAGCGATCTGGGACGCGTTCGCGACCGCGCTCGAGCGCTGCGACGCCGCGGGGCTCTTCGGCAAGGGGGCCGAGCGCGAGCGCCTCACGCTGGCGATCCTCTGCGGCGACATGGGCTCGCGCTTCTTCGCGAAGGGCATTCGCCGTCTCAACTCCCCGAAGGTCGCGGCGCGCGCGCTGCGCGAGTGGCGCGCCGCGCTCGCCTGATGCTTCTCGCCACTCACGCGCTCGCGCGCTCTGTGGCTATGCTCCGGCCTCTCTCGGAGGGGCCATGCGCGAATCCAAGGTCGGGATCGTTCTCTTCGTTCTCACGCTCGCGATGGGGATCGCGGGCTGCAAGCCGCTCGACGGCAAGGACACGTACGCGCCGTGCTCCGCGGCGTCGGACTGCGCCAACCTCAACGACAGCTGCGTGCTCGTGATGAGCACCAGCTCCGATCGCATGTGCACGCACACCTGCACCGTCGGCACCGACTGCCCGCGCTCGCGTGACGGAGACCCGAACGGCGTCTGTCTGGCCGTCGCGTCGGGCGATACGGTCTGTTACTCGCACTGCGCGGTCGACGCGGACTGCCCGTCGGGGTGGATGTGCAACCTCGGCACGACGCGCGGCGCGGCCTGCACGCCTCGCTGATCGGCGCTCGTTCGAGAGATCCTCGCCGCGCAGATCAATCGACCCGCTGGAACACGCTCGGTGGGTGGAACTCGGTGAACGTCAGCGTGTTGCCCTCGATCGTGGCATCCGAGACGGTCGGGCCGGGCAGCGGGTCGGCGGTCACGGGCTGGTCTTCGCTCGCGTCGGCGCAGCCGGTGATCTCGGTCGTCTCGCTCGTCTCGCGCGTGGTCAGGCGCGACCCGTCGTAGTCGTACTCGGCCGTCATCCGGAAGTTGCTGACACATCCGCCGGATGCAGCGCCGTGCGTGCTCGTGATCACCTCTGTGAACGTGCCGTCGGCGTCGAAGGTGAACGTATTCTCGACACGAGGGTCGTGCGTACCGTCGATGCGCTGCCACTCCCCTACGATGCCGTGGTGGGTGTCGTCCATGCACGCGGCGCAGCCGAGGGCCAGGATGCAGACGGCGGCGCGGGACACGCGGGTCATGGTGAAGCGTACGTCAGCGCGGGGGGGCGATCGCGTCGATCGCGGTGAAGCCACGCTCCACGAGCGCGAGGAACGTCTCGCTCGCCTTCTTCGCGGAGCCCCCGCGGTCGAGGACGCGGCTCGCTTCTTCGCGCGCGGTGCGCATGGTCAGCACGATCATGCCGGCGACGAGGCGCGCGATGCCGTCGGGCTTGCCGCGGGCGATCTCGAGCGCGAGGCCGTCGGCCGCTTCTTCGCCGAGCTCGTGCAGGCGCGCCTTGAGGGACGGGCTCGCGGCGACGACGCGCCACCAGTCGACCGAGCGCGGGTGGATGCGTGCGAACGGATGCTTCTCTTCGCGGAGCGCATCGAGATGGCGGCGCAGCGCGTCGATGGGCGCTTGGCCCTTCGGGCGCGCGCGGAGGGCTTCACGAAAGGGCAAGAGGAGCAGGTCGTCCTGCCGATCGAGCATCAGGTCCTCTTTGCGCGCGAAGTAGTTGAAGACCGTCATCTTCGAGACCTTCGCTGCGGCGGCGACCTCGTCGAGCGTGACCGCATCGAAGCCGCGCGCGATGAACATCCTCGTCGCGACGTCGGAGATCCGCTCTCTCGTCTCGCGCTTCTTGTTCTCGCGCCTCTCGCCCATGCGCCGAGCTTAGCCGACGCGACAAAACGTGTACTCGGTCGAAAATGTCTGGACGAAAGATTTATCGAGTACAAGATTCGGCGGAACGGAGGGCGGTCATGATGGTTCTCGTCTCGGGCGCGAGCTTCGCAGGGCTCTCGACGGCGTATTGGATGCGGCAGCTGGGCCACGACGTGACGATCGTCGAGATCGCGCCCGGGCTGCGACGGGGCGGGACGGCGGTGAACATCCGTGGGCGCACGATCGACATCGTCCAGCGCATGGGGATCTTCGAGCAGATCCGCAGCAAGCGACTGAGCCTCGAGCGATGGGAGCTCAAGAACGAGGACGACGTCACCGAGCGGACGATGGTGATCCGCGCTCCCGGGGAGCCGCCGCCCGAGGACGACTTCGAGATCGGGCGCGACGTGCTGCTCGATCTGGTGCTCGAGCGCGTGACGGACGACGTCGAGCTCGTCTTCGACGAGGGCATCACGGCGCTGCGCGAGACGACGACGGGCATGGAGGTCTCGTTCGGCAGAGGCGCCCCGCGTACGTTCGATCTGGTCTTCGGCTGCGACGGCATGCGCTCGAACGTGCGCAAGCTCTGGTTCGGCAGCGACGCGTCGTACGTGCATTTCCTCGAGCAGTACTTCTCGATCACGATCATCGACGAGCTGCTGATCGAGCGGAACACCGCGCAGCTCTTCAACGTGCCGGGCAAGGCGGTGATGCTCAATGCCTACGAGAACAAGACCGATGTCATCTTCGGCTTCGTCTCCGAGCAAGAGATCGCCTACGACCGTCGAGACGAGGCGCAACAACGACGCATCATCGCGGAGCGCTTCGCGGGCGTGGGCTGGCGGACCGCGGAGCTGCTGAAGAAGGTCGAGGGCTCGAGCAGCTTCTACTTCGATGCGCTCGCGCAGATCCGGATGCCGTCGTGGTCGAAGGGCCGCGTCGCGCTGGTGGGCGACGCCGGGTATTGCGCGTCACCGGCGGCGGGCATGGGCGGCTCGTTGGCGATCGATGGCGCGGCGGCGCTGGCCGACGCGATGCGCGCGCACCCGGGCGACTACGAGGCTGCGTTCCGGGAGTACGACGTGGCGCTGCGGCCGTTCATCAACGAGGTGCAGGCGGAGGCGGTGAGGACCGGGCTCGAGTCGCTCGTGCCGCGAACCGAAGAGGCGATCCGCGCCCGCAACGCGCGGACCGACGAAGCGTTCTAGCGTCCCGGGTCTCCTGGATCTCCTGGGCTCCCGCGTAAATCAACAGCGCTCTCCGGTCGAGACGACGCTCGTGGCGATCGTGATCGCTCGTCATCCACGGTGAGCGACGAAATGTTCGCAGGAGATCCAGGAGGTGAGGAACCCAGCAGAGGGACCACGCTTCGCCATCAGCTCGCCGTCCACGTTCCGCTGGAGACCGAGCACGCCTGCATGGCGGTCGAGACGGTCGTCGGCGCGTAGAAGAACAGCACGTCGGTCGCGCTGAGCGTACAGCGACCGATCTCGCCTCAGTGGTCTCAGTTACCCAGTCGACGGTAGTTCGCGGCGACGCCGACGAACGCGCAGCCGACTGCGAGCGAGCACAGCCCGACGCTGCTGTGGTGCGCGGCGAACGAGAAGCCCGCCGACACGAAGCTGGCGGCGGCGGCGATGCTGCTCCACGCGGAGGCCTTCTTCATGCGTGCAGAGTACATCGTGGATCCGGGCCGATCATGTGTGGCCAAAGTCCACGATGCCTCGATCATTTCCTTCGCCGACGCGAGCGGCGCGATGCGAGCAACAGCGTCCCTGCGAGCGCGAGCCAGATCGAGCCGGCGCGCGGGCGCGTGACGCCGCAGCCGCAGCCACCCGCGTCCGATGCGGGCGTGACTGCGGCATCGACCGCTGATGCAGCATCGCGCGTGCTCGCGGCATCGACCGAAGCGCCGGCATCGACGCGCGGCAGGGCCGCATCGATCCCTGCGCTCGCATCGACGACGACGATGGCTGCGTCGCTCTCGCTCGGGCCGGCGTCGGGCAGCGTGCCTCCGTAGCACGGGAGCGTGTCGAGGCCGTCCTGCGCGACGTATTGGATCGTGCCCGCCGTCGTGTCGGCGCTCAGCGCGGCGCCACCGACGTAGGGCGCCATCGTGGTGTCGCTCTGCAGCATGCAGCCCATGAACGCGACGGCGTAGCGGCGGAACACCGGCGTGACGCTGCTGCCTGCACCGGCCGTGCACGCGAGCGGGCACAGACCATCCGTCGGGTCTTCGACGTCGCAGTGACCGGCGCCGTGCACGACGAGGCGAAGGTGCGGCGACGGCGTGTGCGGGAAGACGGTGTCCTTCCAGTTGGTGGAGTTGCAGGCGCCCATCACCTCGGCCATCAGGTGCGCGCTCGGCTGCGTGACGGAGGGCGCCGCGTTCGCGGCGACGCTCGCGTCGTCGTTCGGATCGAGCGTGACGACGGCGTCGATCTCGGGATGTCCCTCCGCCGCGAGGAACACCGCGAGCCCGCCCCACGAGTGACCGACGACGCCACGGCGCTCTCCGTCGACGAGGCCGGCGATCGGCGTGGCGCCTGCGCTGGAGGTGACGCCCCACTCGAGCAGCGCGCGAATCTGTCGCGCGTTCGCCGCGTGATCGCACGCGAACGGAGTGCACGGGATGCTCGGCGTGAGCGCGACGAAGCCGCGCGACGCGAACGTGCGCGCCATCTCGGCCATGTACGTCATGTTGCGGCCGGCGCCGTGCACGACGGCGACGACGGGAAACGGACCACCGCCGTCGGTCGGGTAGTACGCCATCACCGGGATGCTCGCGGCATCGAGCGTGACGTGACCCGCGTCCCACGTGGTGAACGCGTGCGTGCCGTGCATCTCCGGCTGCGCCGCCGCGGGAGACGCGACCACGGAGAGCGCCATCGCGGCGACGAGCAAGCGAATCATCATCACGGCAGTGTCGACCGACGACGCGCGAGCGACAAGCCCGGTCCCCTCCTGGGTTTCTCGCCTCCTGGGTTCCCGCGCAAAAAACGGCGACGGATGCGTATGACGACGCTCGTGATGATCCGCCGAGCTCATCGTCGACGCTGCACGACGAAATTTTCGCGGGAACCCAGGAGGTGAGGAACCCCAGGAGAGAGAGGACAGCCATGGTCTCTCCTCGATCACGCGTGGCCTCACGCGGCGGGCGGGCGGCTCGCGCGGGCGAAGGCGTGCTCGAGCTGCCACGTGCGCAGCGCGAGCCGACGCCGCGCGCGATCGACCGCGTCCCAGCCGCGGCCGGTCTGGATCACGTTCATCGGGATCGCGATCGCGTGGCCGATGCCGAGCAGCGCCCACGTGAGCATCGGATCGAAGTAGACGAGGCGCGTGTGCAGCGTGATGCCGTCGTGCGAGACCGTCATCGACGGCGGCAGCACGCCGAGCGCTTCGAGCGCGAGCGGGACGTAGACGGCGGCGAGCCCCATCGCCATCGCGACGCGACGCTGGCGCGCATCGAGCCCGACCGAGAGCAGCTGGGTCGTGGTCGCCGCGAAGAGCGGCACGATCACGAACGAGCCGAACACGCCCCCGAACGACGCGATCGCAGCGAGCGCGAGCGCGAGCAAGCCGAGCCGCACCCTTGCCGAGACCGCCCTGCGCCGCGCCGCGAGCGTGAACGCGATCGCGGGAACGAGGATGAGCGCGACGGTGCCGAGCGTGCCGCTCACCGACCGCACGCCGAGCGCTACCGCCAGCGGCGCGACGAGCACCCAGATCCAGGTGCGCATGCGCATCGCTTCGATCACGTAGCGAACGACGGTGCGCTCGCTCGCCTCGATGTCCGCGCGCGCCTCGGGCGGCAGCTCGGTCGGCGGCTGCACGAGCAGACGCGTGAGCACGTCGGTCGCCTCGGCGTTCTCCGGATCGAGCGCGAGCGCGCGGCCCGCATCACGCAATGCGCTGGACCGAGCGGACTCGTCACCGCGCTCGAGCGCCGCGCGCGCGTTCTCTCGCGCATCCTTGGCGTGACGATCGGCCGCGCGGCGCTGCGCGAGCTCGCCCGCTTCGCGATCGAGCACCGCTTCGAGGCCGGCGGCGAGCTCGCGTGCCGTCGGACGCAGCGCGGGCTCGGGATCGAGCGCACGCTCGACGAGATCTTCGAGCTCGCGCGGCACGACGAGACCGGGCACGCGCTCGGATGGTCGACGCACGGCGCCGGTGAGCGCGGACACGAGCAGCGCGAGGGGCGTGCGGCCGCGATGGAGCGGCTCGCCGGCGATCACCTCGAAGAGGATCGCGCCGAGCGCGTACACGTCCGAGGCGGGCTCGCCGCGCACGCCGTGCGCCTGCTCGGGCGAGAGATAGCCCGGCGTGCCGACGATCTCGCGGCCCGAGCACGCGAGCGCGCGCAGATCGACGAGCTCGCTCTCGATCGCATGCTCTCCCGATCGCTCGACGGCTTCGGTGGCGCAGCCCCAGTCGAGCACGTGCACCTCGCCGAAGCGGCCGAGCATCACGTTCTGCGGCTTGAGATCGCCGTGCACGACGCCGCGCCCGTGCGCGTAGTCGATCGCCAGCGCGACGGTGCTGATCGCGCCGAGCAGACGACGCGTCGACCAGGCCTCTTCTCCCGTCGCGCGCGCGCTCAGCACGGCGGCCAGCGTGCGACCACGGACGCGCTTCATCGTGAAGAACGGCGTGCCCGCATCGTCGGTGCCGACGTCGTACACGGGGACGATCGTCGGATGCTCGAGCTGACCTTGCAGGCGCGCCTCCGCGAGGAAGCGCCGCGCCGCATCGGCGTCACCCGCGCGATGCAGCGTCTTGCGCGCGACCGTGCGGCCGATGCGCCGATCCTGACAAGCGTGCACGTCGCCCATGCCGCCGCGACCGAGCAGCGCCTGCTCCTCGTAGCGCACCTCTTCTCTCCACGTGCCGGGCGGCGGCGGGAGCGTGCGATGCACACCATTCTCTCCCTCGGATCCCCAGGGCAGCGTGGCCCAATCGAGCACTTCGTCGGTCGCGGTCATCGGCTGCCCTCCTACGTTCTCGCTGAGCAGCCGCCGTGCCGCACGGATTCACGCGAGATCACGCGCGTCGTGTGCAGCGCGCTGCACGGGTGTGACCGACGGTGTGCATCGCGCGGCCGCATTCGATCTCGTGGAGCTCCTGGGTTCCTGGGTTCCCGCGCAAACCGACGGCGCTGCGTGTCCGAGACGAAGCTCGCCCGCGATCGCGGGCGTCGTCATCGACCGGGCGCGCCGAAATTTTCGCGGGAACCCAGGAAACGAGGAGACCCAGGAGAAGGGCCAGAGCTCCAGGCAGATGGATCAGCGCGTGAGCTCGACCTTGCGGCCATCCGGATCGGTCACGACGCTCGTCCCTTCGCGTGGCACCACCCCGAGCGCAGCCAAGCGCCGCAGCGTCGATTCGAGATCGTCCACGCGAAGGCCGAGCCGCGTTCCATCGGCGGCCTCGGCCCGCTGCCGTGCTTCTCCTCGCGGAACGAGAGGCCTAGCGCTTCGTAGAACGCGCGCGTCTCTGTCGGGCGCTTCGTTCGTAGGACGATCAGGGCGAGCGCGGGCATCGGCGCAGCTTGCTTACGGCGCGTGCACGCGCAATCCCTCGCGGCGTCGAGATACGCGAGCTGTGACGACGAACGAGACCACTCCCGCGCCCGATGCGGCGGCGCCCGATCGCGTCTCGTTCGCCGAGGCGTTGCCGGTCTGGGCGCGCATCGGTCTGCTCTCGTTCGGCGGGCCGGCGGGGCAGATCGCGATGATGCACCGCGAGCTGGTCGAGCGGCGTCGGTGGATCGACGAGGCGCGGTTTCTCCACGCGCTGAACTACTGCACGCTGCTGCCGGGCCCCGAAGCGCAGCAGCTCGCGACCTACATCGGCTGGCTCATGCACCGCACGCGCGGCGGGCTCGCGGCGGGGCTGCTCTTCGTGCTGCCCGGCTTCGTCGCGATCCTGGCGCTCTCGATCCTCTACGCGACGCTCGGCGATCTGACGTTCGTCGTCGGGCTCTTCTTCGGGCTGAAGGCGGCCGTGCTCGCGATCGTCGTCGAGGCGCTGCTCCGCATCGGCAAGCGGGCGCTGAAGACGCGCGCGCATCACGTCATCGCGTGGCTCGCGTTCGTCGCGATCTTCTTCTTCGACGTGCCGTTCCCGGCGATCGTGCTCGGCGCGGGGCTCGTCGGTCTCGTCGGCTCGCGGCTCGCACCGCGCGCGTTTCCGCCGCCGACTCGTGCAGACGAGAAGCCGAGCGAGCGATCGGTGGTCGATGCGATGGCTGCGCGCGGCGAGCTCGCGCACACCGTGCCTTCGGCGTGGCGCGCGCTGCGCATCGCTGCCGTATGCCTCTTTCTCTGGGCGCTCCCGTTCGTTCCGCTCGGTCTCGCGTTCGGTTGGCGCTCGGTCTTCGTCGACGAAGGCGTCTTCTTCGGCGAGACCGCGATGGTCACGTTCGGTGGCGCGTACGCCGTGCTCGCGTACGTCGCGCAGCGCGCGGTCGACGACTTCGGCTGGCTGCGGCCGGGCGAGATGCTCGACGGGCTCGGTCTCGCGGAGACGACGCCGGGGCCGCTCGTCATGGTCCTGCAGTTCGTCGCGTTCATGGGCGCGTATCGCGATCCGAGCGGCCTCTCTCCGATCGCCGCCGGCGTGCTCGGCTCGCTCGTCACCGTGTGGGTCACGTTCGTTCCGTGCTTCGCGTGGATCTTCGTCGGCGCGCCGTTCATCGAGTCGCTGCGCGGCAACGCGTCGCTGCACGCGGCGCTCTCGGCGATCACGGCGTCGGTCGTGGGCGTGATCGGCAACCTCTCGATCTGGCTCGCGCTCCACGTCGTTTTCCGTGTGGTCGACGAGCGACGGGCAGGGCCGCTGCGGCTCGTCGTTCCCGATCCGTCGAGCATCGATCTCGCCGCGCTCGCGCTGATCGCCCTGGCGCTGGTGATGACGTTCCGATTCGCGCTCGGCGTTCCGCGCACGCTGGGCGTGTGCGCGCTCGCGGGGATCGCCTGGGGGCTCGTCCGGTAACCCCCTAGATGTGGCCCGCGCACAATGCACGGATGGCGCTCATCCGCGTGCCGCCCGGACGAGCCAGAACGAGGCGCTCAGCGCGAGCGGCCCGCGCTGCGCGAGCGAAGAGAGAAAGGCCTCCAACGCAGCGCTCACCTTCGCGCGGACGTCGGGCGGCTCGTCCGCGAGCGCACGCGCGAGTGGACCTATCCGCAGCATCTGCGTCAGCGCGTCGTGCACGTTCTCTCCGAGCGTGATGATCGTGTCGTGCGGCTCGATCGTGATCCGAGCGAAGCCCGCGCTCTGGAGGATCGACTGCACACGCTCGCGTCGCGCGAACGCGTTCGGGCCCGGCGCATCGGGATCGGGCGGCGGGAACGGCGGCAGGGCGGTGAGCAACGGACGCGCAGTCTGCATCGGTAGCGAGAGCCACTCGCTCTTTCCGAGATCTTGCCAGCACACGAACGTCAGGCGCGCGCCCGGCTTCATCGCGCGCGCGATGTTGCGAAAGGCGAGCACCGGATCGGCGAAGAACATCACGCCGAAGCGAGACACGACGAGATCGTAGGGGCCACCGAGATCGCCCTGCGCGGCATCGGCCTGGCGCCATTCGACGTGGGTACGGCCCGCTGCGCGTCGCCCAGCGAGCTCGAGCATCGGCGCGGACACGTCCACCCCGACGACGGTGCCGCCCGCCGACATGGCATCGGCGATCTGCAGCGTCGTGTCACCGCAGCCGCAGCCGACGTCGAGCACGCGCTCGTTCGGCCCTGCCTGCGCCGCGTCGAGCAGCACGCGCGTCACTGCCGCCAAGCTCCGATCCATGCCGTCCTGCATGTCGGCCCACGACTGACCGGCGCGGCCGTTCCAGTACGCGATCTGCTCGGCGTTGTCGGTCATCTCCGATCACTGTACCCGGCTGCGGTTGTTCTCGCCGCCCGCGTGCGTAGCTCGCTGCGGACGTGAGCGAGACGATCGACCGAGGCCGCGCTGGCCGAGAGGCTCTCTCGATCGCCAACGTCGCCGGCAGCGCCGTGGCGGCGCTCGCCCTCATCGTGGTCTTCGTCGTGTTCCACAGCGAGCTCGCGCTCGCACAAGCGGCCGACAGCCTCTCGGACGTGCTCACCGGGATGCTGCTCGCGTGGGCCGCGCGTGCCGCGCTCGCTCCGCCCGACGACGAGCATCCGTTCGGTCACGCGCGCGCCGAGCCGATCGCCGCGCTGATCGTCGCCGTGCTGGGCGGTGTCCTCGCGACCGAGGTCGTCCGCAGCGCCGCGCTCGCATGGATCGCCGGCGCGCACGCGACGCTCGGCTGGCAGGTCGCCGCCGTGTTCGCGGGAAAGGTCGTGTTCAAGCTCGCGGTCGCCGCGTTCGCAACGCGCGCGCGTCGTCGTCGTCCTTCGCCGGTGATCGACGCGCTCGGAGTCGACGCACGCAACGACGCGGTCGTCGGCTCGGCCGCGCTGGTCGGCGTCGCCCTCGCGCGCGCGGGGTACCCGGTGTTCGATCCCATCTTGGCGATCGGTGTCGGCATCTACGTCGGCATCTCGTGCATTCGCCTCGCGCGCGACGGCGTGATGATGCTCCTCGGCACGAGCGCGCCTGCAGCCCGTCGCGCGGAGCTGCTCGCGTCCGCAATGGCGGTGCCGCGCGTCGTCGGCGTGGGAAAGCTCTTCGCGATCTTCTACGGCGCAATGCTCCACGTGGAGCTCGACGTGTGGGTCGACGCGCATCTGTCCCTGCGCGAGGCCCACGATGTGGCCCACGCCGTCGAGAGCCGGATGATGAAGGAGACGGACGTCTCGCACGTCGTCGTGCACGTGACGCCGCGCGACGTCGCGGCGTGACCGCGCCTCGAACGCACCGCCAGGATCGCGCCCGCGAGCGATGCGAGAGACGCGCACAGGAGCGCGACCCACGCGAGCGCGCGTACGACCATCACCTCGTGAAGACACGCATCGCAGCGAGCCCATTCCGCGTTGGAGCGAGGACCAATCGCGCCACCCCGTGGTAGCCTGCGTCCGGCGGGAATGGCGGAGCACGACACCGAGCTGAGCGACGTTTCGGCGATCGTGATCGCGCGCGCGCTCGAGACCGAGACGCGGCTCGGCGACAACGTGCGCGTCGAGCTGCACGGCGTCGTCACCGAGGTGCAGCGCGGCGAAGCGCTCGTGCTCGCGATCGGCACCAGCGCGCTTCGACGTGGCGGTCTCGATCCGTATCTGGCGCGCATCGCGCCCGGACATGCGGGCGTGCTGATCATCGGCGAGCTGCCGGAGGGCTTCCTCGAGCGCATGCCGAAGACGGCGGTCATCGCGCAGCTTCCCGATCTCGAGTCGGCAGATCTGGTCTATCTCGGCATCGACGGCGCGCTCGATCGCGTGGAGCTGCGCCTCGCGTCCGAGCGTCGCTCGCGCTGGCTCAACCGCTATCGCTACGAGCTCGGCGAGATCATCGAGATCTCTCGCGCCATCTCGCAAGAGCGCGACATCGATCGGCTGCTCGGCCTCATCCTCGAGAAGAGCCGCTTCATCACCGGCGCCGACTCGGGCAGCGTGTACGTCGTCGAGACGAAGGGCACGGGGCCGACGGCCGAGCGACGCCTGCGCTTCAAGCTCTCGCAGAACGACTCGATCAGCTTCGCCTCGCGCGAGTTCACGATCCCGATGACGACGCGCTCGATCGCCGGAGCCGCGGCGGTGACGCGCAAGGCGATCAACATCCCCGACGTGTACGAGCTCGTGCCGCCGGAAGGGGCCAGCCCCGAGGCCGAGAACACGTCGCTGCTGCCGTCGGCACAGATCCTCGCCAAGACGATCCGCGTCTTCAGCTTCGACCCGAGCTTCGATCGCAAGATCGGCTACCGCACCAAGTCGATGATCGCGGTGCCGATGATCAGCGCGGAGGACGACGTGATCGGCGTCATCCAGCTGATCAACAAGAAGCGCGATCCGAAGATGAAGCTCCAGCGGCCCGAGGACACGATCGAGCAGGTCGTGCCCTTCGATCAGCGCAGCGAGGACCTGCTCGCGACGCTCGCGTCGCAGGCGTCCATCGCGCTCGAGAACGCGCTGCTCTACGACGAGATCCGGAAGATCTTCGACGGCTTCGTCGTCGCCAGCGTGCAGGCGATCGAGCAGCGCGATCCGACGACGAGCGGTCACAGCTTCCGCGTCGCGCAGTTCAGCAACGGCCTGGCGCAAGCGGTCGATGCGGTCTCGAGCGGCGCCTACAAGGACAGCAAGTTCACCAAGCGCGAGCTCAAGGAGCTCGAGTACGCGAGCCTGCTGCACGACTTCGGCAAGATCGGCGTGCGCGAAGAAGTCCTCGTGAAGGCCAAGAAGCTCTACCCGCAGCAGCTCGACGGCATCCGCGCGCGCTTCGACTACGTGCTGCTGCAGCTCGAGAAGGATCGCTTCGAGCGGAAGCTCCTCGCGATGCAGCAGGGCGGCGGCAGCATCGATCTGCGCGACATCGATGCGGAGGTCGACGCGAAGAAGGCCGACATCGAGCAGGCGTGGGCCGTCGTCACGGCGTCGAACGAGCCGACGGTGCTCAAGGAAGGCGAGTTCGGGAAGATCCTCGAGCTCGGCCAGCGTACGTACGTCGATGCGTGCGGGCACGTGCAGCCGCTGCTCGCGCCGCCGGAGGTCACGTCGCTACAGGTGACGAAGGGCTCGCTCAACGACGCGGAGATCGATCAGATCCGCTCGCACGTCGTGCACACGAAGGACTTCCTCTCGCGCATCCCGTGGGGAAAGAACTTCGCGAACATCCCCGAGATCGCCGGTGCGCATCACGAGAAGCTCAACGGCCGCGGCTATCCGAGAGGGCTGCCGGGCGATCTGATCCCGCTGCCGTCGAAGATCATGACGATCGCCGACATCTTCGACGCGCTGACGGCGCGCGATCGTCCGTACAAGAAGGCGATGCCGCTCGATCGAGCGCTGGCGATCCTCGGCTACGAAGTGAAGGACGGCCACATCGACGGCGAGCTCGTCCGCATCTTCACGGAAGCCGAAGTGTGGAAGGCCGCCGAGTCCCAGCCCGCTTGACGCGTGTCGTCGTGCTCGTGAGAGGTCCGCTTGTGATCTCCGATCGGCCGCGTACGATGCCGCGTGGGCATCTTCGCGCAGACGCGCGCCGTGAGGCGCGTGCTCGTCTTCGTGCTTCTCGTCGCGTGTCAGTCTGGCGCCACGACGGGCACGCCGTGCCAACGGTCGAGTGAGTGCGCATCGCCGCTCGTGTGCCGGCTCGGGCGCTGCCGTACCGAGTGCACCTCCGATCGCGACTGCACGCCGGGCGCGCGCTGTTACTTCGCGGCGGGCGGCGGCGTGTGCGAGCTGCCGATGCTCGACGTGTGCGCGCTCGAGGGCGTGTGCGAAGCGCCGCTCGTGTGTCGCGCGAATCGCTGCGCGCAGGTCTGCAGCTCGTCGATCCAGTGCGGTGGCGGCGCGTGCAGCGGTGCGGTGTGTATGCCGGCCTCGCCCGATGCGGGCGTCGGCGATGGCGGTGTCGCTCTGCGCGCGACGTGTCAGTCGGACGTGGACTGCGCAGCGAACGAGGCGTGCACCGCGGATGCGGTCGGTATCGGCGCGCTCTACTGCCGTCGCACGTGCACGAGCGATGCAGAGTGCGCGAGCGCCGTGGGGCCGGGCTCCGTCTGCGCGCTCTTCAACGGGACCACCACGACGGGCCAATACGTCTGCACCGAAGCGTGCTCGATCCTTTCGCCGAGCTGCGCGCCCGGGGATGCGTGCGGCCCGTTGATCCTCGAGACGATCACGATGGCGTACCCGACCGTCCCGGAGTGCCGTTTCGCGGGCGCGGGCGCGATCGGCAGTGCGTGCGCGACCGATCAATGGCGCTGCCCGGCGAACGCCGTCTGCGACGGCGATGCCACGTGCCACTCGCTCTGCCCGATGCCCGTCACGAGCGACGGAGGCTGTCCGGCTGGCACGACGTGTCAGACGTACGCAGGCGGGGCGCCCTTGTTCTCCGACGGAATCGAGATCGGCGTCTGTCGCTGAGCGCGTCGACGTGCGTCGATCCGGCGCGTACGATGCGTCTCTTCTCCATGGACGATCGCATCTACGACGGAGTGCTGGATCTCATCGGGCGGACGCCTCTCGTTCGCTTGCCGCGCCTCTCGCCGCCCAAGGGCGCCGAGGTCTGTGTGAAGCTCGAGCGGCAGAATCCGGCGGGCAGCGTGAAGGACCGGCCGGCGCTCGAGATGATCCTCGCGGCCGAGCGCGAAGGCCTGATCAAAGAAGGTGCGACGATCGTCGAAGCGACGAGCGGCAACACGGGCATCTCGCTCGCGATGATCGCGGCCGTGCGTGGCTATCGCTGCGTGCTCGTCATGCCCGAGGACATGAGCGTCTCGCGTCGACAGATCCTGCGCGCGTACGGCGCCGAGGTCGTGCTCACGCCTGCGCAAGAGGGCATGGCCGGAGCGGTGGAGCGCGCGCAGCGCTTGCTCGCCGAGACGCCGAACTCGGTGATGCCCGGTCAGTTCACCAATCCGGCGAACCCGCTCGCGCACGAGAAGACCACGGTCGAAGAGATCTGGCGCGCGACCGCGGGCAAGATCGACGCGTTCGTCACCGGCATCGGCACGGGCGGGACGATCACGGGCGTCGGGCGCGTGCTGAAGAAGAGGTCTCCCGCGACGCGCATCGTCGGTGTCGAGCCGCGCGCTTCGGCGGTGCTCACGGGCGGCAAGCCGGGCCTGCACAACATCCAGGGCCTCGGCGCCGGGTTCGTCCCGGAGGTCCTCGATCGCTCGCTGCTCGACGAGGTGGTGACCGTGACGGATCTCGCCGCCGAGCGCATGGCGCGTCGGCTGGCGAAGGAAGAAGGCCTGCTCGTGGGGCAGAGCTCTGGGGCGAACGTGCATGCGGCGATCGAGGTCGCGCGCGCGATGGCGCCGGGAACACGCGTGATCACCATCGTCTGCGACGGTGGCGAACGTTATCTCGCCTGACGCCCATTCTTCGCTGTGGAGCCGATCGCGGTGCGCTACAATGAGCGCATGGCTGGTCGGGCGAACAGCAGCGAGGAGAGCGACGCGTTCGACGACGTCACTCCAGCCAAGCCCGTCTCCATCTACGATCTCGACGAGGACATGCCCACGCGGGCGCAGTCGTCGGACGAGATCGCCGAGTTCCAGCAGAAGGCGCGCGAGAAGCGCGAGGCGGCCTTCCGATCGTTCCGTCCGCCGACCGAGCGTACCTCTTCTCCTTCGTCGAGCTCGTCGCCGGATCTCATGGGCGCGCCTCCTTCGGGCACCGACAGCGGAGCTCGTAAGCTGCCCGACACGGGCTCCGGCTCGATGCCGCGTCCGATCCCGCGCGAGAGCGGGCCACAGCTGATCTCCGCCGCAGGGGTCCGCAAGGCGGACGCTCCGCCGTCGACGCCGGATCTCGAGAAAGCCGTCGAAGACGTCGCCGCGACGCTGCAGAAGCTGCCTCCGGCACCGCGCGTCCCGCAGTTCGAGCCGCAGCGCGGGAGCCTCGAGCACATCCCGGGAATCACGAGCACGCCGCCCGCCGCGCCAGCCCCGACGGAGCCAGAGAAACGAAGTCAGCTCGGGATCGCGATCTTCGCGCTCCTTGCAATGGCTGTTTTCGTCGGGCTGACGTTTTTCCGCTGAGTGTCCTTCCGGGCCGATCGGCGTTGACACCATCACGCCCCGAACGGTACCAATCTCAGCGTGATCCGCGCGCGCGCCTCGTTGGTGGCCCTGGCGCTGACGCTGCTTTCGGCAGCGATGCCCTCCGGTCCGGGTCTGTTCTCGCCACACCCCGGCGGTGTGTCGACCAGTCAGCTGTCGATCCTTCAGCTCTCGATGGGACCCGCGTCCGCGTCGGCGCAGTGCATCGACGAAGCGATCCGTGACGAGCTCAACGCACGTCGCCGCTACCGCGGTGTCCGCGAGCGCCTCTTCCAGAAGGCAGGCCGCTTCGAGCTCGGTGTGTACGGCGGCGTCTACGCGGCCGATCTCTTGAGCGCGAGCTACCTCGTCGGCGGCAACCTCACCTATCACGTCACCGAGGACATCGGGCTCGAGGCCGGCTTCGGCTACTCGCGCGCGGACAGCGAGCTCGTCCGCATCATCGAGGCCAACCGCGGCATCACGCTCGTCCACATCGATGCGCCCGTCTACGTCTACACGGCGCATCTCATCTGGACGATCGCGTACGGCAAGCTGCGCTGGTTCGGCGCGGACATCGGTCGCTTCGACTTCAACCTCGCGATCGGTGGCGGCATCACCGACAACACCACGTCGCGCGGTCTGACGGGCAGCTTTGGCTTCGGCGTGAAGTTCTTCTTCGCGGAGTGGTTCGAGATCCGCATCGACGTGCGCGACCAGATCCTCGAGCAGGAGCTGCTCGGCGCGCAGAACATCGTCAACAACCTCACCGCGACGCTCGGGCTCGCGGTGTTCCTACCGTTCGAGTTCTGAAAGGAAGGAGTGGCCGCATGCCTTCCCTCAAGTTGATCGCGCTCGTGGTGGTGCTGTTCACGCTGCTGGGCAGTGGGACGGCCGAGGCGCAGCGACGACGTCGTACGCCGCGTCGCGGGCACACCGCGACGAGCGCACCGACGGAAGCCACGGCGCCGCCCGAGGATCCGTACGCCGATGCACCAGCCGACGCGGCCGCGCCGCCGCCGGCCACGACGACGCAAGCTTCGCCGCCTCCGACGACGACCACGACGACGTCCACACAGGCCGCGCCGCCTCCGACGACGACTGCGACGACCACGCCGGTGCCGCCGCCCGCGCCGCCGCCGATGGCCTCGGCCTCGACGGACGAGGATCTCGGCCCGACGCCGCCCGATCTCTCGCCGCTGCGCGCCGAGTACTCCTCGCTCATGGACGACATGGTCGCGGCACGCGAGCTGGTCGCGACGCTCGGCGAAGATCTGTTCCGCACGCGCGTCGCCATCACGGTCCAGGATCGCGCGGGCGACGATCAGAGCCTCGCGTCGTTCGCGCTCGAGCTCGACGGAACGCCGGTGTTCCACACCGAGGGCGAGATCGAGGGCGGCAGCGACGGCCGTCAGGTCTACGAAGGCGCGCTCGCGCCGGGCCCGCACGTGCTCACGGTCGCCGAAGAGCAGCGCGCATCGTCGGACTCCGAGTATCGCTACGTCGATCGCGACACGTACCGGTTCATCGTGGTCCGTGATCGTCGCACCGAGATCACGATCATCCTGGAAGACGACTCCGACATCGCGCAGCACTTCGGCAACGACGGCGAAGGCCGCTACGACGTGCACACCCGCGTGCGCGTGGCCACGAGGGCGCTGGAGCCCTGATGGCTTGGCGGGTCGGGACGGCGTTCGCGGCGGTCGGAGCGTTCGCGCTCTCGCTCGCGTCGCCTGCGTCGGCACAGACGACGCCGCCCGCGGCTCAGGGAACGGGCGATCTCGCGACGTACTACACGGCGCTCTCCGAGCGTCGGCTGATCGCGGCCGAGACCGGATCGATCGAAGAGCTACGCCGCGAGCTGTCGCGCGCCGAAGATCTCGCGCTCGACGGTCAGCACGATGCTGCGGCGCTGATCCTCTACGAGCTGACCGAGTCTCCGCGCTTCACCGACTTCGAGTCGTCCGAAGAGCTGCGCAACGCGCAGTACTTGCTCGCGGGCGAGCTCGCCGAGCTGGGCGCGTATCGCTCGGCCTTCCGCGTCGACGAGCGCGTGCTCGCGCACGGCCCGGAAGATCCGTACTTCGGTCCGGCGTATCGGCGTGCGATCGACATCGCGCTCGCGGGCGCGGATCTGCCCGTCATCCTCGATGCGCTCGAGGGCATCGGTGAGACGGGCCTCTCACCCGATGCGCTCAACGAGCTGCGCTATCTCCGCGGTCGCGAGCGCTACGACGCGCGTGACGACGCCGAGGCGGACACCGAGCTCATGCAGGTCTCGCGTCGCTCGCGCTTCTACGCGAACGCGCAGTACCTGCGCGGTGTGATCGCCACGCGCCGCGGCCAGCTGCACGACGCCGAGACGCTCTTCTGCTCGATCGCGACGACGAGCGACACCGACCGATTCACGTTCTACGTCGATCGCCGCTACTTCCAGATCCGCGATCTGACTTGGCTCGCGCTCGGCCGCGTCGCGCACGAAGGCCAGCGCGCCGAAGACGCCTTCTACTATTACTTCCAGGTCCCGGCCGACTCCGACCGCGTGAGCGAGGCGCTCTTCGAGGCCGCGTGGTCGATGTACGAGGGCCACGACGCGGACACCGCCGTCGATCTGCTCGATCAGCTCGAGACGCGCTTTCCGAGCTCGCCCTACGTGCTCGAGGCCTCGCTGCTGCGCGGCTACGTGCATCTCGATCGCTGCGAGTTCGAGGAGGCCGATCGCCTCTTCGTGCACTTCGCCGAGGTGTTCGAGCCGATCCGCGACGAGGTCGAGCGCATCCTCGCGAGTGACGCGCGTCGCGAGAGCGTGTTCGAAGATCTGCTCGCATCCGAGAACACGACGCCTGCGCCGGTCGCCGAAGGTCAGGTCGCGGCGACGCCCGACTGGCACACGGTGCTGCTCGGTCTCTTGCGTGTCGATCCCACGTTCTTCCGTCTCTATTCGGACGTGCGCACGCTCGATGCGGAGTCGGCGCGCGCGGCGCGCGTGTCGGACGAGCTCGGCGCGATCGCGGTGCGCATGCACGGGACGGATGCGCCCGAAGAAGCCGTTGCACAGGTCGACAGCGAGCCCGATCAGATCGCGGCGCTCACGAACGATCTCGCCAACGCGCGCCAGGCGCTGCGCGCGCTGACCGAGCAGCTCGACAACATGCGGCGCGCTGGCGCCGATGCGGGCCGCGTCGCACCGATCGAAGAGACGCTCTCGCAGCTCGGCGCGCGCGAGCACGCGATCGAGGTCTCGCTCCGCGAGGCACAGGCCGCGATGGCGGCGTACACGAACGCGACCACCGGCACCGACATCGACGCGATGCTGAATCACGATCGCGCGTTCACCGCGCGCTTCGCGGCGCGCACGGCCGACGTGCGTGGGCGGATGGTCAACGCGGCGAACGACGCGGCCATCCACGCGCTCGAAGAGCTGCGCGATCGGCTCGGCGCGAGCCTTCGTCGCGCGCGCATCGGCCGCATCGACGCGGTGATGGGCAGCAAGCGCCGCATCGAGATCCAGATCGAGAGCCTCGCCGCCGGACGATTCCCGGCCGAGCTCATGGATCCGCTGCGCATCCAGGGCCTCTTGCGCGACGACGAAGAGTACTGGCCGTTCGAGGGCGAGTACTGGCGCGACGAGTACGAAGAGGACGAAGAGACCGGTGACGATCACCAGGTCGAAGACCTCGAGGACGCGGCGGGCGAGACGACTGATCCGGATGCGGATCTCGATCCCGACTCCAGCGACGGGACCACGTCGTGAAGATCCGTCGCGTCGTCGCGGTCCTGCTCGCGCTCGCAGTTCCTGCGGCACCGCTCGCTGCGCAGCGTCGTGATCGCCCGGGCGCGACTGGCGTGAGCACATCCAGCCCGCAGGCTTCCGGCTCGGGCTTCCAGGAGCCGACGCAAGAGCGGACGATCACGACCGAGCCCGAGCTCGACACGACCTCGAGCCGTCGCGCGCGAGAGACGACCGACGACGACGCGACCGAGAGCCTCGAGGACACGCTCTACCTGCGCGAGCGGCCCGACGCGATCGGCGAGGCCGCGCACGAGTGGCAGAACGAAGAGATCGATCGCCTCCTGCACGAGCGCGAGGGCATGGTCGTCGAGCGCCGCACGCAGGCGATCGCGCTGCTCGAAGAGTTCGTGCGCGAAGAGCCCGAGACCGCGGCCGAGATGCCCGACGCGCTCCTGCGCCTCGCGGAGCTGCGCTGGGAGCTCGCGCGCTCGAGCTATCTGACCGCGTACGCGGCCTGGCAGCAGGTGCCTCCCGAGAACCGCGGCGCCGAGCCGGCCGTCGACTACGGCCCCGCGATCGCGCTCTACGATCGCATCCTCACGCAGCACCGCGGCTACGATCGCTACGACTTCGTCATCTACATGAAGGCATACGCGCTCACCGAGACGAACAATCTCGCGGGCGCGCTCGATCTCTATCGCCAGATCCTGCGCGAGTTCCCGCAGTCGCGCTTCGTGCCCGACGCGCACATGGCGCTCGCCGAGTCGGACTTCAGCAACATGGCTTACGAGGCCGCGCTGCCCGAGTTCGAAGCGGTCATGCAGTTCCACGACTCCGAGCTCTACGACATGGCGCTCTTCAAGAGCGCGTGGTGCTTGTGGCGCATGGGGCAGACGCAGAACGCGGCGCTCCGCTTCCGTCAGGTGCTCGATCTCGGTCGCGATCGCGGGCACCTCAGCTCGGCGCAGCGACGACGCCTGCGCGATCTGCAGAGCGAAGCGCTCGACTACCTCATCCAGGTCTTCACCGAGGACGAGTCGAACACGCCACGAGACGTCTTCCGCTTCCTGCAGGAGATCGGTGGCGAGCAGTACGCGAACCGGGTGCTCACGCGCCTCGCGCTCACGTACATGGATCAGGCGCGTTACGACTTCGGCATCCAGGCCTACGAGCTCTTGCTCGAGATGAGCCCGGCCGACGTGCGCGCGCCGACGTGGCAGCAGCAGATCGCGGCCGGCTACGCAGCGGTCGACGACGGACCGCACACGCTCGAAGCGCTCACGACGCTCGCCGACAACTACCTGCCGGGTGGGCCGTGGGCCACGCAGCAGACGGATCCGGATGCGGTCGCCGATGCGGCGGCGCGCGTCGAGCGCGCGATCCGCGTGCGCTCGATGCGATGGCACGAGCTCGGTCAGCGCAACAACCTCGCATCGCGCTTCCAGCAAGCGTCCGACGGCTACGCGCTCTATCTCGCGCACTTCCCGGACGGCGAGCACAGCTACGATCTGCACTTCTTCCGCGCCGAGATCTTGTTCCATCGTCTCGAGCAGTATCCCGAGGCCGGTGCCGAGTACCTCGCGGCTGCGCGTCTGAACCCGCAAGGGCAGTACACACACA
>CAYSCF010000073.1:0-24833 GCA_964429305.1 uncultured Sandaracinaceae bacterium
GCAGCGCTGCGGGCCCGCTCGGGCCGGGTGCCCCGCTCCACTCGCCCTCGGGCGAGCGCCAGAGGATCGTCGCGCGTCGCTCGCGCTCTCCCGCCCGCGGCGGCTGATGCAAGAGCAGGAGCGCGTGGCCCTCGTGGAGCATCGCGCGCTGTCGTCCGACCGAGGCTCCGACACGCGCTCGGAGCGCGCTCGGCAGCGTCCACGCTTCCGGCAGCATCTTCGGCATCGTCCCTCCCTGTTGCGGCTCCAACACCGGCCCGAGTGCGGCGATTTCGCGCGTTCACGGGATCGTCACCATCGCGCTATCCTGCGTCGATGAGCGCGCGTCGCGTCGTCGGTCAGCCTGTCACGCACGAGAGCGCCGAGGCGCACGTCTCGGGCGCGGCGCTGTACACGGACGATCTCGTCGGGCGTCTGCCGAACGCGCTGCACGCGTGGCCCGTCTGCGCGCCGCACGCGCACGCCTCGCTCACGCATCTGGACGTCTCGCCGGCGCGCGCAGTCCACGGCGTCGTTCACGTGCTGACGATCGACGACGTGATCGGTGAGAACGACACCGGCCCTTCGCGGCGTGACGAGCCGCTCTTTCCACGGCCGTCTGCGTCGGGCGGGCCTCCCGAGATCCTCTTCCACTCGATGCCCGTCGCGTGGGTGCTCGCCGAGAACGTCGAGGCCGCCAAGCTCGGCGCGTCGAAGGTGATCGTGAAGTACGAGGCGCTGCCGGCGATCCTCACGATCGAGGACGCGATCGCCGCGAGCGCGTTCCACACGGAGCAAGAGCGCATCCGGCGCGGTGATCCGGAGAAGGCGCTCGCCTCCGCGCCGTGTCGCTTCCAGGGCACGTTCGACGTCGGCGGGCAGGAGCACTTCTATCTCGAGACGCAGGCTTCCATCGCGTTCGTTGACGAGGCCGGATCGATCTTCGTGCACTCGAGCACGCAGCATCCGACCGAGACGCAGGAGATCGTCGCGCGCGTGTGCGACGTGCCGAAGTCGCAAGTCGTCATCCAGCAGCTGCGCATGGGCGGCGGCTTCGGCGGCAAGGAAACGCAGGCCAACCCGTATGCGTCGGTCGCGGCGCTCGGCGCATTGAAGACGAAGCGCCCGGTGCGCGTGCGCCTCGATCGGCTGCGCGACTTCGTGCTCACCGGCAAGCGGCACCCGTTCCACGCGAAGTTCGACGTCGGATACTCGGACGAGGGAAAGATCGTCGCGCTCTCGGTCGATCTCTTCTCCGACGGCGGCTTCTCGCTCGATCTCTCGTTCCCGGTGCTCGGGCGCGCGATGTTCCACATCGACAACGCCTACTTCCTTCCCGACGTCGAGGTGCGCGGCCGCGCGTGCAAGACGCACAAGGTCTCGAACACGGCCTTCCGCGGCTTCGGCGGGCCGCAGGGCATGGTCGTCATCGAAGAGATCGTCGCGCGCATCGCGGCGCTCCTCGGCCTGCCGCCCGACGTGGTGCGCGAGCGGAACTTCTACGCCGAGGCGGGCGATCAGACGACGCACTACGAAGAGGCCGTCGACGATCCGCGCATCCACCGGATCTTCCGCGAGCTGAAGGCCGAGAGCGATTACGACGCGCGCGTGAAAGAGATCGCCGCGCACAACGCGCGCTCGCCGATGCGCAAGCGCGGCATCGCGATCACGCCGGTGAAGTTCGGGATCTCGTTCACCGCCAAGTACTACAACCAGGCCGGCGCGCTGGTGCTCGTCTACAAGGACGGTTCGGTGCAGGTCAGCCACGGCGGCACCGAGATGGGGCAGGGCCTCTACACGAAGACGTCGCAGATCGCGGCCGACACGCTGGGCGTGCCGCTCGCGTGCGTACGTGCGATGCCGACGCGGACCTACAAGGTTCCGAACACGAGCGCGACGGCCGCCAGCGCGGGCACGGATCTCAACGGGGCCGCGGTGAAGGACGCGTGCGAGACGATCCGCGCGCGTCTGGCCGAGTGCGCCGGCCGCGCGTTCGGCGTGACCGAGACCGAGGTCGTCTTCGATCACGGCATCGTGCGGGGCGGCAGCAAGTCGATGACGTTCGCAGCGCTCTGCGATCTCGCTTATCACGAGCGCATCCAGCTCTGGCAGAGCGGCTTCTACAAGACGCCGACGATCCACTGGGACCAGAAGGCTGGGCGCGGCAAGCCCTTCTACTACTACGCGTGGGGCGCGGCGGTGTCGGAGGTCGTCGTCGACGGATACACCGGCATGACCGAGCTCGTGCGCGTCGACATCGTGCACGACGTGGGCGACTCGATCTCGCCGCTCGTCGACCTCGGCCAGGTCGAGGGCGCCTTCGCGCAGGGCGTCGGCTGGCTCACGCAAGAAGAGCTCGTGTGGGACGCGCAGGGCGTGCTGCGCACGAGCAACGCGAGCACGTACAAGCTGCCGAGCCTCGGCGAGTGCCCGCCGGTGTTCCGTGCGCGCTTGCTCGAGCGGGCCGCGCAGCCGGGCGTCGTGATGGGCAGCAAGGCCGTGGGCGAGCCGCCGTTCATGCTCGGGATCTCGGTGCGCGAGGCCATCCGCGCCGCGGTCGGCGCGTTCGCATCGGCGGAGCGGCGCGAGCCGGTGATGCTCGGATGTCCTGCTACGAGCGAGCAAATCTACTGGGCCATCGAGGCCGTGCGCGAGACCGTGCACGTGCGGTCCCACGTGCCGTCCCCCGACGTTCCACCGACCTGACGCGCGCCGATCTCGGCGGCACATCGCGTGCTCGTGCGCGCACACATGAAGTCTCGGACGCTCGCGCTCCTGTTCGCGCTCACTCACGTCGGTTGCGGCTCGGCCACGACGACGGTCGGACCTTCACGGTCGGCGCGTGCATCCCGACCGACGACTGCATGAACCCCGCGCACGCGTGCCCGACGGGCCATTCCTGCGTCGGCGACGCGTCGTACGCCGAGTGCCATTGAGCTCTACGTCGCGCTCGAGAACGTCGCGCGCACCGCGCTCAGAAAACGTCGCGCGCACGCGCGCTAGAAAACGTAGCGAAGGTAGGGCCCGCCGTAGACGCCGATCGCGGTCTCGCCGTCGGGGCCGTTCAGGTTGGGCGCGAGGCGCACGCCCGCGAGCAAGCCGATCGACGTGTGCCGGCTGTGGAAGTGCCCGTCCACGCCGATCTCGCCGCCATACGCGATGCCCGTCGTCGCCGCGTTCTGGATGCCGTAGATCGCGACCGCTGGCGTCGTCGCGACGAGGATTCCGACCTGTCCCGAGAGCCAGAGCCCGAGCTCGGCCGTCGGGTTGACCTGCAGCTTCACCTCGCCCATCGCGCCAATCATCTCGAACACTTGGCGAGAAGGCGGCGCGGGCGCGTCCGTCTGGTGGATCGACATCTCGAACAGCGCGCCCACCCAGAGCCAGTCGAAGATCTCGTAGCTCGCGCGGCCGCTGACCAGCACGCCCGGGTCGATCACGCGGCCGATCCCACCGAGGAACCCGCGCGCGCCGAGCGCCGCTTCGATCGTGAAGCCGTGCGCGTAGAGATCGCGCGTGACGTGGATGGCCTCGGGCGGCAGCCGCTCGGCATCGAGGCGCGTCGCGTCCGGCTCCTCGGTCGATTCCGTACGCGCGGCGCCGTCCGGCGGGGTGGTCTGAGCCATCGCAGGGGCAGCCAGCCACGCGGACAACGAGATCCCGAGCAAGAGCCGTCGCACGAAGGCGAGACTATCTTCCGCAGTGAATCAGGGTCAACGCGGATCCGCGTCGATCATGTCGCCGACTGGAGCTCGGGAACCAGGATCTTCCGGCGGCGCACGCTCGCCATCAGCTTCTGCTGGAAAGGGTTGTCGTCCCGCCAGACGTCGCCTGCGAGCACGCTGGTCACGCCCTTGCGCAAGAGCGCATCTTGCTCGGCCGCGAAGAAGAGCCCGTGCAAGAGGCTCGTGTGGTACCAGCTGTTGATCAGCGTCGCGAACACGTTGTAGCCGTGCGCGAGGTGGCTCGCGTGGTCGTTCATCAGATCGACGCGCGCCTCGGTTCCGTCACGCAGCGCGGGAACCACGCGATCGACGAGATCGGCCGCGCCCACCATGCCGAGCGAGACGCCGCTCGAGAACACCGGATCGAGGAAGCACGCCGCATCGCCCGCGCACGACCAGCGCGCGCCGTTCTGGATGCGGTTGTGGAAGCTGAAGCTCGTGATCACGCCGGGTCGTCGCGGCTGGCTCGCGCCGCGCGTGACGCGCGTCAGCAGCGGTGAGCTCGCGATCATCTCGCCGAGCCACTCGGTCTTGATGCCCTTGCGGCGTGTGACGAGCCCCACGCTGATCCGCCGATCGCCGAGCGGGATGCCCCAGCACCAGCCGTCGTCGACGAAGAGGATCTTGATGTTGCCGCGCGCCGTTTCGGTCAGCTCGCGATCGATGCCGGGATCGAGATCGACGAAGTGGCTGAACGTCGCGGCGAGACCGAAGTCCTCGATCATCGAGACGGTGCGATCCCGGCGGCCGAAGAGCGCGTCCTGGCCGGTCGCGTCGATCACGTAGCGCGCCTCGTAGGTGCCGTTCGCCGTCGTCACGACGACGCCGCCCTGCTCGATCGCCGCGCTCGTCACGCGCTCGGCGTATCGCACTTCGGCGCCGAGCGATCGCGCGTGCTCGAGCAGCCAGTGATCGAACTTCGCGCGCTCGACCTGATAGGCGTGATCGGGCGTGCCGGGCAGCGCGTCGTCGAAGAGGTAGGTCTGGTGGCCACCCACGCGCTCATCGAGGAATTCGGCCCCAGCCTTGTGGAGATAGCCGGCCGCCTTCGGGTCGAGCCCGAGGCGCGCGAACACCGCGAGATCGCAGGGCAGAAGCGATTCGCCGATGTGGAAGCGCGGAAAGGTCTCGCGCTCGAGCACCAGCGTTCGCATGCCCGCCTTCGCGAGCAGCCCGGCGGCCGTGGCCCCTGCGGGGCCTCCTCCCACCACGATGACGTCGAGCTTCGGTTCCGTTGTAGCCACCCGGGGAGCATGAGGCATGTCAGGTCTTTGCGCATCGTGGCCCCGGCGGTCACGATCGCGCTCCATGCACCGTTCTGGGTTGGGGCTCGCGGTTCTCTCGGTCGTTCTCTGTCTGCTTCTTCCGTCGTTCGCCTCGGCCCAAGAGACCGAGCTCGCACGCCTGAGAGAAGCGGCGAGCGCGTCGTCACGCGACTACGCGGCGCAGCGCGCGCTGGGGATCGCGCTCTTGCACGCGGGGCACTACCGCGAGGCCACGACGCAGCTGCAGCGCGCGTCGCGTCTGCAAGCGCGGTCGCTCGAGGCGCTCTACGACGTCGCGCGCGTGCCGTTCGCGCAGGGCGATCACTCGGCGAGCGAGGCCGCGTGCCGCGCGATGGGCCGACTGCAGAAGGCTGCCGTGCTCACCCAGGTGTGCAACGCGCGCTCGGATCTGGTGTGGAACCGCAGCGCGCGCGCGTTCGAGCAGCTCAACGCCGCGCTGGCGGCCGAAGGCACGAACTACGAGGCGCTGCTAGCGCTCGGAGACGCGCATCGACTGCGCGCCGCCGTGCCCGATGCCGAGGGCGCCTACCAGCGCGCGATCACGGCGCGCTCGACCGAGGCGGATCCGCACCTCGGGCTCGGGCGTCTGTACGCGGCGGCCGGCCGGCGCGACGATGCGCTGCGCGAGCTGCGCGCGGCGCTCGCGCTCGACACGCACTATCCCGACACCCAGTACGAGCTCGGGCGCTTGCTGAGCGGCACCGACGAGGGCCGCGCGTTTCTCCAGGCGGCCGTCGCAGGCAGGCCGAGCTGGCCCGAGGCCGAGACGGCGCTCGGCGACTCGATGCTCGCGAGCGGATCGCTCGATGCGGCCGAGGCCGCGTATCGATCGGCGATCACTTCGCGCGCCTCGCATGCGCCCGCGCACACCGGGCTCGGCCGCGTGCTCGTCGCGCGGCAGGACTACGCGGGCGCCGAGCCCGAGCTGCGTCGGGCGATCGAGCTCGTCCCGAACGATGCAGCCGCCACGTCGGCGCTCGGCGACGTCCTCGCGCACACCGAGCGCGAAGAAGAAGCGCTCGAGATGTACAACCACGCAGCCGACCTCGATCCGCGCGACTCGTCCGCGCTCGTGCACGCGGCGGCGCTCGCGCACTCGATGCGGCGCGACAGCACGGCGTCGGCCTTCCTCGATCGCCTGCTGGAGCGCCAGCCCACGGTGGCGGCGGCGCTCTCGCTCTACGGCGACATCGCCCGCACGCGGCACGAGAACGACATCGCGCGCGGCTACTACCAACGGGCCCTGGCCGGGACCGGCGACTTCGACCGTTCGCACGTCGAACAAGCCCTGCGCGAGCTCCATTAGTTCGACTACAATCGGAGTCTTCTGACGATGGACGAACGCACCAAGCAGCTCCTGTCGCTCGGCCGCGAGCACTACGACAAGCGCGAGTTCGACAAGGCGGAGCACTACCTCCGCCAGGTGCTCGAGCGCGGCGAGGGCCGTGGCTTCGCCGACGTCTTCAACATGATGGGCGTGATCCATCACGATCGCGGCCGCTTCGACGACGCGCAGGCCGCGTTCGAGGAAGCGCTCTCGATCAACCCGAACTACACGGAGGCCGCGCTCAACCTCGCGGTCACGTACAACGATCTCGGTCGCTACGACGAGGCCAAGCGGATCTACGCGGCGGCGCTCTCGCGCGGTGATCAGACGCCGGGGCAGCTCGATCCCTTCGTGAAGGGAAAGATCGCGAACCTGCACGCCGAGGTCGCGCAGGCGTACACGGACGCCGGCATGCCGGGCGATGCGATGCACGAGCTGCGCAAGGCCATCCTGCTCTGTCCGACGTTCGCGGATCTGCGGCTCAAGCTCAGCAACCTCTATCGCCAGACGGGCGATCTCGACGCGGCGAAGTTCGAGCTCGACGAGGCGATCGCCGCGCGGCCGCGCTATCTGCCAGCGCACGTCGCGCTCGGCGTCACGCTGCTGAGCCAGGGCAATGCGAAGGCCGCGATCGCCGCGTGGGAGAAGGCGCTCGAGATCGATCCCGAGCACAAGGCCGCCCAGATGTACCTGCGCATGGCCAAGGGTGCGTGAGCTAGCGCTCGTCTTCTCGATCGGGCTCTCGGTCGCCTCGATCGCGCACGCGCAGGACACGAGGCCGAACATCGTGATCCTGCTCGCCGACGACATGGGCGTCGGCGATCTCGGCGTCTACGGGCAGACGCAGCTGCACACGCCGCACATCGACGCGCTCGCGCACGAGGGTGTGATCGCGCGTCGTGCGTACGCCGCGGCGCCCGTGTGCGCGCCCTCGCGTTGCTCGCTGCTGACGGGCCTTCACGCGGGGCACTGCTCGGTCGATCACAACGACGAGCCGAACGTGCCGCTGGGCCTGTCGGATCCGACGATCGCCGAGGTGCTCGCGCGCGAGGGCTATCGCACCGGCATCGTCGGAAAGTGGGGCCTCGGGGGCGAGACGGATCATGGTGATCCGTTCACGCTCGCGAGCCTTCCGTCGCGCTTCGGCTTCGAGCACTCGCTCGTCGTGCTCGATCAGGAGCGCGCACAGGATCACTTTCCCGATCGCGTGTGGTCGGGCGATGCGTGGCGAGCGATCGCGGAGAACGCAGACGGCGCGCGCGGGCGCTGGGATGCCGACGTGTTCGCGGACGATGCGCTCGTGTTCGTGGACGATGGCGATGCGCGGCCCTTCTTCCTGTACTTCGCGAGCACGCTGCCGCACCGCGGGATGGACGTGCCCTCGCTGGGCGGCGATCCGAGCTGGCCGGACGCCGAGCGGGCGTACGCCACGATGGTCGAGCGCTTCGATGCCGACGTCGGCCGCATCGTCGAGCATCTCGATCGGCTCCATCGCGACACGATCGTGATCGTCGCGAGCGACAACGGGCCGGTCGACGTCGATGGTCACTCCGCACGCTTCTTCGACTCGACGGCGGGCCTGCGCGGCCAGAAGCGCGAGCTCTACGAGGGCGGTCTGCGCGTGCCGCTGATCGTGCGCTGGCGAGCGCATCTCGAGGCGCGCGAAGTCACGACGCCCGTCGCGCTCTACGATCTGTTTCCGACGCTCGCCGCGATGATCGATGTCGACGCGCCCGCGGCGGTGGACGGCGTGTCGATCGAGGCGTGGCTGCGCGGCGAGCGATCCGATGCGGCGCATGCGTCGATGTTCTTCGCGGTGAGCGAAGCCAACGGTGGAATCGCACTGCGGGAAGGGCCGCTCGCGCTCGTGTCGTGGCGCGATCGGCCGAGCGAGCTCTACGACGTCGAGGCCGATCCGCCGGAAGCGCACGATCTCGCCGCGTCGCGCGCGGAAGACGTCGCACGTCTCTCGCGCGAAGCGTCGGAAGCGAACGATGGTCTCGTGCGGCGGTCGTGGCCGATCCTGCAGCTCGTCGGCGACGGCGTGCTCTTGCCGGCCGTCGATCCGCGCCCGTTCTCGGTCGTGCTCGCGCTCGCGCCCACGTCGGCGATCGATGCTATTTCGATCGAGTCGCACGGGGAAGCGCCGGATCTCGTCGTCACCGCACACGGAGGACACGCCGACGAAGGCGCGATCGTGCTCGCCTCGGGCGACTATCTGACCGTTGCATCTGCGCCGGCGCTCTCGTTCGGCGACGCGAGCTTCACGCTGCAGGCCCGCGTGCGGCTCGATCACGTTGCGGCCGACGCGACGACGCGCGGGTCACGGCGCTACCTCGCGCTGTCCAAGCCGACCGGCATGCCGGACGAGCTGCTCGACTGGGGCGTGCTCGTGCAGGCCGGCGATCTCGCGCCGGGCCGCACGGGCCACGAACTCGCGATCGTGTTCGCCGATCCCGAGATCGGAGGCCACGGCACGTGGACGATCGCGACGCACGAGCTCGCGATCACCGACGACGCGTGGCACGCGATCGTCGTGCGCTTCGACGCCGAGCACCGTCACGCGAGCTTCCGGCTCGACGATCGCACCGAAGAGATCGACGTCACCGATCTCGGTCACTTCCGCAGCGATGGCCCGCTCGTGATCGGCGCGCACCACGATCTGCACGGCACGTTCGACGGCTTCCTCGACGGCGCGCTCGAGGGCCTGCGGCTCAGCCGCGGCGCGATGCCGGACGAGTGGCTCGATCGGCAGACGCGCGAGCCCACGCACGACCTCGAGCTCGCGCTCGGCGACATCCCGCTCGGCAGCGAGGACGTCGTGCGCACGCTCTGGGTCGCGAACGTGGGCGCGAGCCCCGTGATGGCGATGGACGTCGACGAAGAGTCGAGCGTGAGCGATGCCCGCGTCGAGGTGACCCTCGCGCCCGCGCGCACCGTGCTCGATCGCATCCCGATCACCGTGCGCGTGCATCCGACGTCGGCAGGCGCGTTCTCGGCGACGGTCGCGATCGCCGCCACGGTCTCGCACTACGGCATCCGCGTGCGCGGCCCGATCGGCTTCACGGTCAGTGGCGAGGTGATCGCACCGCCCGCCTCGCGCCCGGCCGTGCCCGAGTGGTGGATCTTCGTCGCCGCCGGCTTCCTCGCGCTCGGCGCGCGCCTCGCGTTCCGGCCTCGGCCCGCGAAGGGCTGACCTCGTACCTCGACGCCAGGGATCGTACGGGGCCGGGACCATTGCGGCAGCAGATAGCGGGGTCGCGGCAGCGTCGGCCTCGTGCGTGCGCAGAAGGCGTACGAGCGCACGCAGTCATCGACCCGAGCGCGACGCCTCGTTGCCACTCGGCTCTCTGGGGCTCCGCCCCAGCCCCGACGCTCCGCGATCCCGCGGAGCATCTGTGCCCATTCAAGTGAGCGGTCCCGGAGTGTGATCCGGATGCAGTATCCCGGCGCGTCGCCAGCCGATTCGGAGCAGCCACGTGCGAGGCAGCGCAGTGATTCGAGCCGCCAGCTCGCGCGCCGCGCTCGTCTTCCAGCCGGAGAAGGACAAGGCCGACGAGAACGGATCGAGCCACCCCGAGATCGCCGGGGCGACGCGATGCTTGCGTGCGTTGCACAGCACGTACGCCAGCGCGTTGCGCACCTGTCGCGGCGTCCCGAGCACGCGATGACGAAAGCGCTCCTTGAACACCTTCCCTCTGCGGCCGAGAGAGCGATTGAGCGCGCGTGCCAGCCGAACGGCGAGGCCCTGCATCGCTCGCGAGAGAGAGCGCGCGTCCGTCGTCTCGACGACGAGATGGACGTGATCGTGTTGCACGGAGAACTCCACGATCCGCGTGTCGAGACGCTCGCTGGCGCTACGTAGGGCGCGCAGCACGAGGCGGAACCGCCGCTGGTTACGGAGGTTCGCGACGCCGGCGAGCAGCTTCATCGTGACGAGGAGAGGTGCGGGTCCGCCGAGCTTGCCGCGGCGCGTGTGTCGCACGCCCGCCTTCTCTCCCGCGGGCTTGCGTCCCGATCCAGCGCGCGCGCCGCCGTGTGTGCGGTACTCGATCTCGATCTGCTTGCCGCGTCGTCGTCTCATCCCATGGAGACGATGCACGCCGATCAGACTGACGCTCCCGATCTTGATTGGGCACAGCGCGCCGCTGCGTGGGGCCCAGAGAGCGGAGCGGCAGCGACGCGAGGCGACGACGACGACGCTGCTTGCCGCGCGTTGCCGCCCAGGCGGCGTGCGTACGCCCGCGACCCTTCCGCCGCATTCCCCCCGTTCGGGCACGCAACAGGCAACCCGTCATGACCCATGTGCCGCGCTACTCGTCGAGTAGGGCTCTCAGGCGAGCGAGGCGCGCGCTGCGCTCCGGCTCGTCCCTGTGCTCTTCGTCGTCCTGGTCCTCGTCGTTCTGCTCGAGCGCGTGCTTCAGCACGCAGAGGTGCGCGCGATCGTCGTCACCGAGCGCAGCGCGCTCACAGCGCGTGATCGCGTGCGGCCACAGCGGCATCCTCATCGCGCGTCCGTCGCGCAGCGGAAGCCGACGTGCATGAGCGCGCTGTCGGGCGTCGCGCCCTGGCGCGCGGCGATGCGGTAGCCGTGGCAGACATCCGCATCGCAGAGAAACGATCCGCCGCGCATCGCGCGCTGGCCTTCGGCGAAGACCGAGCTCGTCCACTGCCAGACGTTGCCGACCATGTCGATCAGCCCAATCGGTGTAGGCGGGAACGTGCCGACCGGTGAGGCGAAGAGATATCCGTCTTCCAACGTGTTCGCGGTGGGGAACGCGCCCTGCCACGCGTTGAGGCGCCATCGCCCGTGATCGATCGGATCGTCGCCCCACGGATAGAGCGTGTCGTCCCCGCGGCCGTTGCGCGCTGCGTGCTCCCATTCGTCTTCCGTCGGTAGCCGCGCGCCGCGTGCCGCGCAGAACGCCGTCGCGTCGTCCCAGCTGATCTGCGTCGCGGGATCGTCGTCGCGCGCGGCATTGCCGTCGGGCCCCTGCGGATGCTCGTACGTCGCGCCCTGGAGGATGCGCCAGTGCCCGGTCGAGAGATCGAGCACCGATCCGCCGAGCCGCGCGGCCGTCGTCGGCAAGCCGCTCGCGCGAACCGCCGCGACCGTCACCGGCGTGCGATCGAGGAAGAACGAAGCGTTCGGGATCGCGATCATCCCGTCGGGCGGCGTCGACGTCCGCGGCGCCCCACACGCCGCCAGCAGCAGCGCGAGCGCGATCCTCACGCCTCGGACTGCAGCGCGCGGTGTCGGCCGCTGTCGTCGGGGCGCTGGAAGTCCGGGTTGCTGCGCTCGCTCGCCGTCCCGACGTATCCCGAGGCCTGCAGCTCGAACAGGCGCGCGTAGTGCCCGTGCGCCTGCATCAGATGCTCATGGTTGCCCTGCTCGATCACCTTGCCGCGCTCGAGCACGACGATGTCGTCCGCGACGCGCACCGAGCCGAAGCGATGCGAGATCAGGAGCACCGCCTGGTGTCCGCGGATCTGCTCGACGTGCTCGACGATGCCGTGCTCGGCATCCGGATCGAGCGCCGCCGTCGGCTCGTCGAGCACGACGATCTGGTTGTCGTCGCGCATGAACGCGCGCGAGAGCGCGATCTTCTGCCACTGACCGCCGCTCAGCTCCGTGCCGCCGCGGAACCACTTGCCGAGCTGCACGTGATAGCCCTCGGGGAACGCCGCGAGGAACTCGTGCGCGAGGCCCTTCTTGCCCGCGCGCTCCCATCGCTCTTCGTCGTTCCAGTGCTCGACGTCGCCCGCGCCGATGTTCTCGCCGGCCTTCATCTTCAGCCGCGCGAAGTCCTGGAACACCAGCGCGAAGCGCTTGCGCAGCGCATCGGGCTGCCAGTCCTTGATGTCGAGCCCGTCGAGCTTGATGACGCCCTGGCTCGGATCGTAGAGGCGCGTGATCAGCTTGAGCAGCGTCGTCTTGCCCGAGCCGTTCTGTCCGACGAGCGCGAGCATCTGGCCCGGCCTCACCGAGAAGCTGACGTCGTCGAGCGCTGGGCGCGTCGCGCCGAGGTACGTGAACGTGACGTGCTCGAGCTCGAGGCCGGCCTCCGGATGCGGCCCTTCGATCGCCGTGCCCGACTCGTTCGGCACGGGCAGCGCGAGGAACGACTGCAGGTCGCGCAGGTAGAGCTGATCGTCGAGCATCAGGCCGAGGCTCGCGAGGCCGCTCGTCACGCCCCCCTGCGCCTGCCGGAAGATCGCGATGTACATCGTCATCTCACCGAGCGAGAGGTGCTCGTGCACCGTCTTGCGCACGATCCACGCATACGCGCCGTAGAACGCCGCCGTGCCGAGCAGGTTGAAGACGAAGCCCCAGAAATTACGGTGGATCGAGATCGATCGCTCTTCGTCCTCGGAGCGCTTCGTGATCCCGCGCAGTCGGTCGAGCAGCCGGTTGCCGAGCGCGTAGAGCTTCACTTCCTTCGCGTAGTCCTCGCGCGTGAGGAGCGACTCGAGATAGGCCTGCTCGCGCTGCTCGGGCGAGCGCTTGCGCTGCTGATCGAAGACGCGCTGCGAGTAGCGCAGCTCGGCGATGAACACCGGCAGGCCGGCGACGATCACGATGAGCACCGCCCACACCGAGAGCTGCGCGAGCACCACGATGCACGACGCGAAGGTCACGAAGTTGCGAGCGACGGTGAACAGACCGCTGATCAGGTTGAGCGGGCGCACCGACGCGTCGCGACGCGCGCGCATCAGCCGATCGTGGATGTCGGGATCTTCGAAGTGCTCGAGCGAGAGCGTGAGCGCCTTCTCGACGATGAGATCGGTGACACCGTTGGCGAGCCGGGCGCGCAGGATCGACTGCGCAGCAGTGATCCCGCGCTGCGAAGCGAGCAGGCCGACCACGAGCGAGCACTCGAGCCCGATGAGCTGCCAGAGGTGCTCCTTGTGCAGATCCCAGCCGTCCCCACGCTCCGCGAGCGCGACGACGACCGCGTCGACGATCAGGCGGCCGACCCACGCGACGAGCGCCGGCAGCACGCCCGAGAGCAGCGTGCACGCCGCCATGATCGCGATCACCCACGGCGCGGTGCGGAACGCGAGCTGGAGGATCCAGAGGGTCTTGGACGCGTAGCTCTCTTTCGAATCCTGGATCGGTGAGCCTTCGGGCAGCCGCTTGGGCGTGCCGTCCTTCTTGCGCTTCTCCGATCTGAATCCGTCTTTGGCCATGGCTCAGGCGTCAGTCATCCACTTCGAGATTGCCCATCTTCTCGGCCATGCGCTCGCTCAAACGCTTTCCTTTGTGCGGAAACGGTGAGGGCGGAACGGGGACGCCGAGGAAGGGCGCGAGCTTCTCGTAGCCTTCGCCGGTCGCGATGTTGAGCACGAGCAGGTCGCCCGGCCGATCGGCGAAGTAGCGCTGCACGTTCTCGACGTGGCGCCGATACGCGCGCGAGAAACGCGCCGGGTTGTACTCGTAGCCGGCGTACACGGCCGCGCGCAGGAAGCGGCGGATCTCCATGTGGATGCGGTGCTCGTTCTCGCCGACGCCCTTCTCGCCCTCCGCGTACGCGTCGCGGCCGCTCCAGTGGTTGCTACACGACTTGAGCCAGCCGGCCTCCTCGCGCACCGTGAGGATGAACTTGCTGCCCGGGTAGTTGCGATCGAGGTCTTCGAAGTAGGGCGAGACGGTGATGTCCGTCAGACCGTCGAAGTGATCGAGCTGCGGGAACTTCGCATCGCCACGGATCAGCGTGTCGAGCGTCTGTTGATCCGTCGGATAATGGATCGTGTCGAAGCCGAGCACGTGCAGCGCGGCGCTGAGCGAGCGCGTGCCGGTGCGCGAGAGGCCGAGGCCGAACACCTTCGGCTTGTTCTTCGTGGGACCGAGGTTCGTCGGGTCTGCGTTCACGGCGGCCATCACCTCTTCCATGTCGAGCTTTCCGGTCTGGATCAGGCCGAGCTTCTCGAGCTCGACGCGAGCGATGTAGGGCAGGTTGCGGATGTACGCGTCGACGTCCTTGGGCTTGGCGTCGGCGGGCACCACACGCGCGGCGTGCCTGACCGCATGTCGGGCGACCTCGGTGTCGGAGCCGGGCAGCCACTTGCCCATCGCGCCTTCGAGACGCTTCTTGTGGTGCTCGTCGCGACTGCGGAGCTCACGCAGCGCGTACTTGCAGAAGATGTCTTCGAAGCGCTGGAAGTGATCGTGCAGGATGTGGAACGTCTTGAGCTGCTTCTCGAGACCGAGAGAAGCGAGCGCGAGGTTGCGCAGGCGCGACTCGGGGCGGAGCACGAACGCGAGGTCGTCGTCGGGCGGCGGGATCTCGGCCATGCGTCGCACGACCTCGATCGAGGTGACGTGCACGCCGCAGTGGATGCGGCCGCGGAATCGATCGCGCACGTAGCAATCGACGTACGGCTTGTCGTTGTGATCGAGGAACGGCCGCATGTCCTCGAGGATCAAGCAGTCGGCGTCCATGTGGACGACGTGCGAGCAATCGTGCGGCAGCGTGAGCATCTTGCGCACCGCGAGCGCGAACGGCTTGACGTTCTTCAGCACGAACACGCGGTTCGGGCGGATGTGCTTCAGCGCGAGCTCGAGCGCGAGATCGCTCGTGCGCTCTTCGACCGTGCGGAACACGAGGTCGACCTTGCGGCCGCCCTTCGGCGCCCAGTCACCGTCGAGGGTGATGATCTCGCCTTCCTCGACGCCGTTCACGCGCGACTCCCTTCCGAACACATGCGGGAACCCAGGAGATCAGGAACCCAGGAGCTTCTTCTTGGGTTCCTAGACTCCTGGGTTCCCGCGAAAATTTCGGAGCTCACGAGGCGTTCTCCCACGCGTACGCCCGGTTGGTCTCTCCCGCGATGTCTTCGAACGCGGCGAGCGCCTGCGGAGACAGCTCCTTCTTCCACCGGAGATCGAGCACGAAGCCGCGCGGGTGCGACGCGTAGTACTCCTTCTTCGCGCCGCCGATCGCGAGATCCTCGCGCTTGGTCTCGAGCAACGACTGCGTGCCCGCGTTGCCGCCGAGCGGATGTTGCTCCGCGGTCCACGGCTCGCGCATCGCCGGCACCGGCGTGAGACCGAGCGCGGAGGTGGCGAGCGCGATCGCCTCGTCCGGCTGCGTCGCGAGCGACTCGTAGCGAAGGCGCGTCACGCCGCCTGGGAAGCGCGACACGAGCGCTTCCGTCGCCTCGATCTGCGACACCCACGCTCGGGCATGCTCTTGCGCGCTCGTCTCGGGATGCTTGCGCAGGCCCGACGCGACGACCGCGCGACCATCACGGCCGAGGAAGAAGAGGTGCAGCGCCACGCCACGCGCGGCGAGCTTTCCGATCTGCTCGTCGATCCACGCGATCGACTTCGTCGAGTCGGCGATCACCGAGCGTCCGGTTCGCAGCGAGAGCGCCTCGTAGAGATCGGGCTCGCTCGCGGAGATCGTGCTCCACACGCGGCAGCTCTCGCCGCACACTTTGCAGGTCCGCTTGCGCAGCTCGACGCTCGCATCGCCGAGCCCGCGGCTCTTGTTCGCCTCGCCCGCGTAGAACACCTGCGGATGCGCGCCCAGCACCAGGCCGAGCAGCGTCGATCCCGAGTGGCCCGCACCGCCGACGAAGCACACCTGCGTGTTCCTCTTCATCCGATGCGGCGCTCTTTGCGCTGATGCGAGATCCACCAGTCGGCGTAGTTCTTCGTGCGCAGCGCGCGGTACTTGGCGCGCGCCATCACGTTGTTGCTCTTGCTCTTGCTGCGTCCGTAGCCGTTCGCTTCGAGCTCGGAGCCCGCGATGCCCTCCACCACGTCGAGCTGCTCGGCCGTGAGCTTGCTCTTCCACTCGTCGACGAAGCTCGTCGTGATTGCCTGGTAGGTCTCGGCGTGCGTCGTATCCGTCGTGTGCCGGATCGCGTCGTTGGTGGAGTAGTTGGCGAGCATCTCGGGCGCGTAGGGCAGATCGAGGAACGCGCAGAGCGCGCGGCTCAGCTTCTCGGGGTCGCCCACGAGCTCCTCGTACCGAAGGACGAATACGTCGTTCGGGAGCTTTTCCTTGAGCTCGCGGATGCGCTGCGCCTTGAGCGTCCACGTGAGCGCCGCCGAGTACACGTCGTGCTCGGGCTGCGTCTCGAGCATCGAGCTCACCGCGCCACGCCCGTCGCGCAACAGGTACACCAGGCGCGCGCCCGGGAAGACCTTCAGGATGAGATCGCCTTCCTTGCAGTAGCAGCCCTTCTTGTTGCCGATGTACTTGGCCTTCGGCTTGGTCTGCTCGCGGAAGAAGAGCATCAGGTCTTCGGCGACCGTCGTCGGCGACTTGCCGATGTAGCGATCGAAGCCGTCGAGGAACTTCTGGTGATCGACGCGCCACGCCTTGAACTTGCGGTCCTTCTGCATCGTCGCGCGGATGTCGCGCACGCTCTCGGCGTCGAGCGGTGTGTGACGCGGCATCGCGTAGAGGAGCTTGCCGATCACCTTGGTCCCCGGGCTGATCGTGATCTCGGGATGACTGCAGAGGATCAGCTGGGCGAGCGTCTTTCCGGAGCGCTGGTTTCCGGATAGGAAAACGTGCGGCATGAATTCCTCGCGAGGATACACGTCGGCGGCGCGCGACGTCGGCGTTGCGTCTGGGCTGGAACGCGCGTGGAAGTCTTCAGACGAAGTTTCAGGCGATCTTCTTCAACCACGATCGCTCGGTCGTGCGCGTGATGCTCACGCCGTGTCGCTTCGTCAGCGCATCGCGGATCGCGCGCATGTCGGCGAGCACCGAACGCTCGATCGACTCGCGCGGCTCGGGCACGGACGACAGCGCGACGCGGCCGCGGTGCCCGATCTCGATCTGCGTCATCTCGAAGTCGCACTCGCCCTCGGAGCGGCTCGCGTCGTCTTCGAGCCGGCGTCGCGCGATGGCGCGCGCGTCACCGCCGAGCGTCAACAGCGCGTCGTCGAAGAACACCGACTCGTCGCGTCTGCCTCGGGCGTCATCCATTCGCCGAGCGCGTGGAAGAGACTGGAGACGGACTGGACGAAGAAGCGCTCGCGGCGCCGTGCATCGCGCATGCGGTCGTGCGGAGCGGCTGCGCCACCGTGGCGTGCTCGCTCTCACCCTCTCTCAGCTCTACGCAGGTCTGCCCCAAAGCTGCCCCCTCCTTCGCGTGTCGCGCGTCGGTTCCGCCGACGGCGCACGAGGCAAGCGATCGCGAGCAGGAGCGCGATGGGAGCGCCCCACGCGATCGCGAGCGCGATCGTCTCGCGCATCTGTCCCAGCGAGACGCGCGGCGGAAGCGGCGTGGGCCTCGTGATCGGCGACGGCGACGGCAGCGCGTCGTCCATCGCGCGCGGCACGACCGCGACCTCGGGCGGCGCCGACGCGAGGATGCCGATGTGGTTGATGACCTCTTGCTCGCGCCCGCGCGTGAGCACCTCGGTGCCGTTCGGGCCTTCGCGCACCGTCCGGCCCTCGCCGATCAAATCGTCGACCGCGATCTCCCAGCGGCCGCGGCTCGGCACGCTCACGATGCCGCCGAGCTCCTCGACCCACATCTCGCTCGACGCGCCGCCGTCCAGGTTCATCGCCTCGTATGCGCCGAGCTCGTCCATCAAGCGGCCGAGCTCGTAGAGCGTCATGCCGCGGCTCTCGGGCTGTCGGCCGTCGACGACCGCGAGATAGAGGAGGCGCCCGTCGCGCGAGAGGCCCGCGGCGGTGCGCGGCGCGCGATCGTTGGCGGTCTCGAACGCATCGAGCGTCTCGGTCACGAGCTCGCCCTGGTGCACGAGCCAGGGCCGGCCGCTCACCGCGCCTTCGATCTCGGCCATGCCTTCTTCGTCGATCGGCTCGCCGGGCGCGACGAGATGGACGGCGTGCGCGCGATCGATGACGAGCTCGCCGAGCTCCGGGTCGAGCTCGCCGTTGCGCGGCCAGATCGCGCCACCGCCCGCCGCGAGCCCGCGTGCGCCCTGCATCAGCGCCCAGAACCCGCCGTTGATCGCGACCTGCACGTGCGCGGCCTCGGCGAACGACGACACGGTCCGCCATCGCTGCGCGTGCGTGGTCGCGACGACCTGGATGCCCGGCGCGTCGAGCTGGACGATCACCGCGTGCATGCGGCAGGGCGTGGTCATCCGTCGATCGAGATAGCGGATGCCCGGGTTGGGCTCCGACCAGACGTCGATCGCATCGCCGATCTCGCGAGGCCGCTCCTGCGCGAGCGCGACCGAGAGGAGAACGAGCCAGAGAGCCAGACCGATCGCCGTGACGCGCGCCATGCGAGAGGTGCGGAGTGCAAGCCCGCTCCCACGCTCGGTCCTGCGCGATCGCGCGCAGATCGATGCGAGCGCGCGTCGGCTCGCCCACGCCGCGCGTGGAAGCCGAGCGACGGAACGCCGGACCCCACCACGTCCTCGACGATCGTGCCGTTTGGTCGCGCTCGCTGGGGACGCCGTTCCCCACGCCCGACGACGCGGGGGCGGATCATGCGCGAATCAACACGGATTGACGTCGGGGGCCGAGGGCACGCAACATGCTCTAGTGACGTCGGACGGCTGGCGCTCGTGCGCCCCCGGAGGGATTTCGATGACGACCAAGAGCCGCGACAGTCGAAGCCTCCTCGCCGACGATTCCGGCGCCACGATGGTCATGGGCGTCTTCATGGCCCTGATGGTCGTGGGGATGATCTATTACGTCTGGGGCCTGGGCGGGACGATCATCTACCGCGAGCGGATGCAGGACGCGGTCGACGCGGGCGCGTTCGGCGCGAGCGTCTATGCCGCCGCCGGGATGAACCTGATCGCGTTCCTGAACGTGATCATGTGCGTGCTCGCGACCATCGCGACGATCCTGCGGCTGATGTACGACTTCATCGACAACACGACGTGGAACCCCATCGGCGGTGACGTCGAGCTCTGCATCGAGTGCGCGGCCACGGTCGTCGGTGACCTCGTCGGCGCGTGTGAGGTGCAGTGCGAGGAAGCGGCCGACCACGTCGAGGAGTACGAGTCTTCCGACTGGATGAACACGGTCGCCGACGACGCGATCGATCCGATCATCCGTGCTTGTCACTACGCGCAGGTCGCGATCTCGTACGGCGCGTTCGTGGGCGGTGAGGCTCAAGCGGTCGGCGCCGAGCACTTCAATCCGAACCCGGTGAACTTCGGCGTGCTGGTGCCGGGCAACGTCGCGTCGCACCCCGGCCAGATCCAGAGCGAGAACGACACTACGAACTGGGCCTGTGATGGCCACGGCACCGACTCGGTCCTCTTCGGTCGCGACTTCATCGAGTACCCGGCGGAGATGCTCGCCGACATCGGGGATCTCGTCTTCTTCGAGCCGCCGTCGCTCGGCTACATCGCCGGCTATCTCAGCCAGCGTCTCGACGGCGCGAGCTACTCCGAGCGCTACTGCAACAACGGCTCCCTGACGTTCCAGCGCGTTCCGACGGACGCGTGGCTGGGCGACCAGAGCTTCCAGAACTACGTCGTCGACTTCCACACGGGCACGCTTCCGTACGAGTGGACGCAGCGCGGCGTCCAGGCCTCGAACTGGGGTCGCGAAGGCAACTCGGCGCCGAACGTTCTCGGCCTCGACCTCAGCATGGTCGGCGAGCTGCATCGCTTGAGCCTCGCCGACAGCGAGTACTACTACGAGATCACCGAGGACGACGCGGGCCAAGACGGCGACGACCCGCTCTCGCCGCTCTACAACGACCACACGCCCAACGGTCGCCATCAGGAGTGGCTCTGGCATCCGCGCTGGCGCGCACGCATGCGCCGGTTCCACGCCGCCGCCGACGTCCTCGGTCGCTTCGGCAGCTCCGCGCTACAGGAGGTGGAAAGTGTCATCGTCCACTGATTCGAAGTCCGCTGCTCGGCCCCGTCGCTCCTTCGTTCGCCGTCTGCTCGCCGACACGCGCGGCACGGCGACGACCGAGACGGTCATCATGATCCCGATGTTCGCGATCGTGTGGGGCTGCATCTTCTTCGTGTTCTCCTTCTTCCAGCGCACCATCACGATGCGTTCGCTGACGCGCGGCCACACGTGGGCGTACGCGTACATCGGCTGCAGCGGAACGGGCCCTGGCACCACGCTCGACAGCACGAGCGCGAGCCAGTCGATCAGTTCCGGCGGCATCCCGGGCATCGTCGACGGCATCATCGGCGCGCTCTTCGAGATCCGCGTCGGCCACGGCCATCGCACCGCCACCGTCCACGCGCCGCGCGTGACGGGCGGAGACACGATGAACCTCACCGACGACAACTACGTGACGTGCAATCGCGTCCCGGCCACGCGCGGCAGTTACTTGGGCCAGCTGATGAGCGGCCTCGGCATCAACATTCCAGGCGTGAGCTGATGCGCGTTCTCCGAACCTCTCCGCGACAGGTGAGATCATGACGGATCGACAGACCAGCCGACCGAGCCCGATGCAGATGATTCGCGCGCGTACGCGCGACGCGGCCAAGTGGGCGCGCCTGCTGACGTTCGCCGTCGCGGTCACGCTGATCGGCTCGGTCGTGTACGGCTATCACGTGCAGGCGCAGCTCGACGAGCACCTGCTCGACATGGGCGAGAACCTCATGCAGTACGAGGGCGCGCTCCGTCAGGACGAAACGCGCGTCGTGCAGCTCAACGGTGAGCAGATCCGGTTCAGCACGGGCGTGACGCGCCAGAGCATGGACGAAGTGCTCGACACGTTCGAGACGGTCTGCACGCAGCACGACGGCGGCGTGATCGAGCGCTTCGCGCACCTGCCGGAGACGATCCGGGGTCACGCGACGCCGCAGGGCTACCGCCCGATCATGCGTCACGACAATGGGCAGCAGGGCTACGTCGCCTGCCTCGATCTACGGAGCGACGACGTCGGGCTCAACGAGCTGCGCGCGCGCGCGATGCGCTTCCAGCAGACGACGGATCTCTCGGACGTGGGCGATCTCCGGTACGTGTTCGTGCAGGAGACGGATGAGCCCACGATCCGGCACTTCGTGACCATCTGGTCGGTCGGCCATCTCCGCCTGAACCACATCATCCCGCGCGATGGCGATGCGCCGGGCGCGGATCTCGTCGGCGTGGCGCGCCCGCCGGGCTCGCGCCGCGTGCTGAGCGCGACCGAGGCCGGCGACCCGGACGCGGCTGCGATGTACATGGGCTCGACGATGACCGAGTGGGAGCTCGAGAGCTTCTACCAGCATGATCTCGCGTCGCAGGGCTGGCAGATCATCCCGATGGCCGAAGGCAGCCAGCCCGTGGGTCAGCGCGTGGTCACGGCGCACCGCGGTGAGGGCGAGCTGCTCTTCGTCTCGCTCGACACCGACCGTCACGGCCAGGGCATGGCGACGATCGCCGTCTCTCGCTAACCTTGTCGTCCATGGCTCTCTCTCCGTCGAGGTCGATCGGGGCGGCGTTGTGCGTCGCGGGAGTGCTCGCGTCCGTGCCGCTCACCGCGTGCGGTGGCGGAGGCGACCCGCCGCCAGCCGCGGATCGCCCGAGCGCGACGCACCCGAGCGCCGGCGGTCCCGTCGGCTTCTCGAGCAGCGGCGGCGGCGGGTACAGCGGCGGCGGTGGGTACAGCGGCGGTGGCGGCGGCAGCAGTGGGTACGCCGCGCATCTCCAGCGCAGCGAGCGCCTTCAACAGGAACGGACCATCCGACAACATCGCGGCCCGGAGCGGCTGACGGGGCTTTCGCCCGAGGCGCAGAGCGCCCAGGATCTGGCTGCAGCCGGTCGCGGCGCGCTCGTCACGTACGATCCGCACGACGATGCGTGCGAGCGCGCGTGGACGCGGCGGGCCGCGTTCGACACGAGCTATCGCGCGATCCGCCACGACGGCATCGCCCCGCACACGGACGCGACGGAGCACCGTCGCTTCCTCGCGTCGTGTCACGCCCAGCCGCCGCAGACCCAGCAGTGCTTCGACCACGAGTACCGGACGGCACACACCGAAGAGTGCGCAGCCGTCACGCCGGGTGTGGACGACCCCGACTACCAGCAAACGCTGCGAGCAACTGCCGCGGCGCGACGAGCGATACAGCGCGCTCGCGAAGAGGAGTGATCGACTACTCGGGCAGCGTGAGGTTTCCGAACACCAAGCGGTAGCCGCCCGGTGTTCGCATCTCTGCCGACAACCGGTGCGCCGCTTCGTCGTAGTGCGCTTCGAGGATGTCCCATCCGGAGCAGAGCGACGTGCTGCCCGCGATGTGGCTCATGCCTTCGGAGCAGATCGTCGCCTGTTCCATCGCGAGCACGAGGTTCTGACCGGGTCGCGTCGGATTGCTCGGCTGGTGGATCGACACGACGACAGGCGCGGACGACGCGTTGATCGCGCCATCGAACGAGAGCACCGGGCCGATGCGCGTGAAGTGGCTGCCGGCCATCGCGCCGTGCACCTCGGCGGGCGCGAAGCGAGCGCTGCTCTCGGCGAACGTCATGCGCCGCGCCGATCCGATCGGCAGATGCGCCGGGATCACGAGCCGCGCCTTGTTGTGCAGCTCGAAGATCATGCCGTCCTGACCGACGGCGGCCGTGACGTCGCGTGCGCCTGCGCGTGTGGGCGGTCCGGTCGGCGCGGGCGGTCCGGCGTCGACCGCGGCAGCGACCTCGTCGTCGTCTTCTTCCTCGTCGTCCTGCGCGGCGCTCGAGCGCGCGAGCGCGAACGAGAGCGAGAACGTCGCGAGACAGAGGAGCGCGAGACGGCCCAGGCGTGTCGTGGACATGGCCGAACTATGCATCGGCTCGCGCGCTTTGGGATCGCCCACACCTCTGCTATGCCTTCCGCGAGGCATTCGGTCCCATGTTCGGCATTGGATTCTGGGAGATGCTGATGATCGGTGGGCTGGTGCTCGTGGCCGTCGGCCCCGAGCGATTGCCGTCGATGATCAAGCAGATCGCGCGGCTCTATCGGCAGGCGCGGCGCGCGGCGCAGGACATTCGTCAGTCGACCGGCATCGACGACGTGCTGCGAGACGACGAGCTCAAGGAGCTCGCCGCGATGCGAAACCAGAAGATCCAGCTGATGGGCCCGCTGAACAAGCCGGTGGCGCCCAAGCCGATCGCCAAGCCGATGGCTCCGATCGAAGGCAAGCCGATGGCGCCCGTCGAGGGCAAGCCGGTGGCGCCCGAAGGCACGATGGCCGCGGGCAAGCCGATGCCGATGGGCAAACCGCAGATCGCGAACACGAGCATCATGGACTCGCCCGGCATGCTGCGCGGGCTCTCGCTGGAGGATCGTCGTCGCGAGCTGCCGCTCGACGGTGTCGACGTGGTCGTCGCGCGCGCCCGTCTGATCCGCGCGAGCGCGCGTGACGGAGAGGCCGCCTGATGGCCGAGCCCGCGATGTCGATCGAGGAGCCGCTCCCGCCGAAGAAGCCCGCGACCAAGCTTCCACCGCCCGAAGCGCCGAAGGAGCCCGAGGACGACATCGAGATGTCGTTCATGGAGCACCTCGTCGAGCTCCGGAAGTATCTCGTCCGCTCGATCTGGGGCTTCATCCCCGGGGTCATCGTCGCGTGGCTCTATCGCGAAGAGATCCTCGAGTTCCTCGCGTACCCGTTCGTGCACGCGTACGCGGAGCTGAACCTCGGCCAGGCCGAGCTGCACTTCGCCAACCCCGCCGATCTGCTCGTGCAGTACATGACGACCTCGCTCGTCGTGGGCGGGATCATCGGCAGCCCGTGGGCGTTCCTGCAGCTCTGGAACTTCATCTCGCCTGGCCTCTATCGCCGCGAGAAGATGATGGCGCTGCCCTTCGTGCTCATGAGCACGGTCTTCTTCGTAGGCGGCGCGTTCTTCGGCTACGCGTTCGTGCTGCCGCCGGCCTTCACCGCGCTGCTCTCGTTCGCGGGCGATCTGACGGGCATCGGGCTGCGGCTCGAGCCCACGATCATGATCGATCAGTATCTGGATGTCGCGCTGCGGCTCTTGCTCGCGCTCGGCATCACGTTCGAAGAGCCGATCCTGATCGGCTTCATCTCGTACATCGGCCTGGTGAACTGGAAGCAGCTGCTCGGCTTCAGCCGCTGGTGGGTCGTGATCTCGTCGGTGCTCGCCGCCATTCTGACGCCCACGGCCGACGCACCGACGATGTTGCTCGTGATGGCCCCGCTCGTCGTGCTCTACTATCTGGGCATCTTCTTCGCGTACCTCGTCGGGCCGAAGCCGCCATCGGCCGCCGAGATCGCGGCGCAGAAGTCTCGAGAAGACGAAGACAATGACTGAACGTAAGCCGATTCTTGTCGTCGACGACGATCGCGACCTCGCGACGATGATGAAGCGCTTCCTCGAGCACCACGGCTGGCGCGTGGTGGTCGTGACCGATCCGCGCTCCGCGATCACGCGCGTGATCGACGCCGGCCCAGGCTTGGTGCTCGTCGATCTGATGATGCCGTACCTCGACGGCGAGGACCTCGTGCGACAGCTGCGCGGCGTGCTCCATCGCGAGACGCCGGCCGTCGTGCTCGTGAGCGCGTCGCACCAGCGCACGGACGTGCAGAAGCGGCTCGGCTTGCCCGCGAGCCTCGCCAAGCTGTTCTTCATGGATGATCTGCTGGACATCTGCGTGCGCTTCGCG
>CAYSCF010000074.1:0-24460 GCA_964429305.1 uncultured Sandaracinaceae bacterium
GGATGCGGGCTGCTCGTCTCGGAGCTGGCGGGGCTCACGACGTCGAGCGTCGATCGCACGGCGCATCGCGTACGCGTGATGGGCAAGGGCCGCAAGGAGCGCATCGTTCCGTTCGGCGGGCCCGCGTCCGACGCGCTCGACGCGTGGATCGCGGTGCGGTCTTCTCTGCTCGTGGATGCGACCGACGCGCTCTTCCTCGGCGCGCGCGGAACGAAGCTCACGGTGCGACAGATCCAGAACGTCGTGCGTCGCTACGGCGCGCTCGGCGCGGGCCGATCGGATCTGCACCCGCACGCGCTCCGACACACGACCGCGACGCATCTGCTCGATGCGGGCGCCGACCTGCGCGCGATCCAAGAGCTGCTCGGCCACGCGAGCCTCTCCACGACGCAGCGCTACACGCACGTGACGATCGATCGCTTGATGGCCGTCTACGACACCGCCCATCCGATGGCGAAGACCGGCTCGGACGAGCGCTGAGCTCTCTCATCGCGTGACGCGGCCGAGCTCGACGTCGGTGCGCAGGAAGAGCGGGCTCCACGGGCCCTGCCATCCGTAGGCGTACACGTGTCCGTCCTCCGCGACCGCGAGCGTGATCGTCCCGCGCCCGACGCCTCCGTCCAGGTCGAAGGACATCAGTCGCGTGTCCCATTGATGGAACTGATTGGTCGAGTCCGCGACCTCGACGGACCATGCCTCGTCCATGCCGCGCACGCGCACCGGCATGCCGACCACGATCGCCACGTGACCGGTGAGGCCCTCTTGGCGATGCGCGAGCGGCGTCGACCACGCGATGACGTCGCCCGGCAGAAGGGCGCTCGGACCGGCGAGACGTCGCCAGCCTCCGGTCTCTTCGTCCGCGGTCGCGGCGTGGATGACGCGCGCGAAGTCTTCGGCCACCGGACGATCGCGTCCGAGCGCCGCGTACGCGCTCGGGGCCGCGCGCTGCATGATCCAACCGACGAAGCCCGAGCTGTCGAAATCGTACAGACCGAGCTCTTCGTTCACTTCCGTCGTGTGCCGGAACTGCGTCGTGACGATGCGCGATTCCATCTGCTCGAGCGTCGTGATCATCGCCTCGGAAGCCGCGGTCGCCGGCGCGCCGTGCTCGGGTGGGATCGCGAAGGGCGCGAGGCCGAGCGAGAAGCCCGGGATCGTATACATGCTCTCGCGCTCGGCACGCGTGTACGCGAACATCGCGCCCGCGCAGAGCGCGACGATGAACATGCCGCGACGATGATCGGGACGCGGCTTCGAATCGGGCTGGCGGGTCGTCATACGAGGCGCGAGAGTCGGAGCATCGGAAAGGAAGGAGTGCTCACCACGGAGGGCCCGGACGGGAGCGGGCATCGAGCCCGCGGACGGAAGGGGCCGCAGGGGTGAGCCGACGCATCATCGCATGACGCAGCCAGAACGTTTCAGCTTCGTCGCGTTGCACGGCTTCGCGAGCGGCCCGCGCTCCCGAAAGAACGAGCACTTCCGCGCGCTCTTCGCGGGACGCGGCATCGATCTCGTCACCCCCGATCTCAACCAGCCGTCCTTCGCGAGGCTCTCGTTCGCGGCGATGAAGGACGAGATCGAGCGCGCCTACGCAGCGAACGGCCGCAAGAAGCTGCGCATGATCGGCTCGAGCCTCGGCGGCTACATGGCGGCGTGGTTCGCCGCGACCCATCCCGAGCGCGTCGATCGGTTGATCCTGCTCTGCCCGGCGTTCGATCTCGCAGGGCGCTGGCGCGAGCTGATCACGCCGGAGCGCCTCGCGACGTGGAAGGAGACCGGCTGGCTCGACTTCGACGACGCGCGCGGAGAGGCCGTGCCGCTCCACTATGCGTTCTTCCTCGAAGGCCAGCGCGTGCCGCGCATGCCTGCGGTGCCTTGCCCCACCATCGTGATCCACGGCCGCCGCGACGAGACGGTGCCCTTCGATCAGTCGGTGCGTTACGTCGCGAACAACGCGGAAGTGCGCGAGCTGGTCGCGGTGGACGATGGGCACGATCTGCTGGCGTCGCTCGACGCGATCGACGAAGCGATCGATCGATTCTTCTTCTCCTCCGACGGCGACGAGGTCCCCCGATGAACGACGCGAAGTTCTGTCTGCGCTGCGGCACCGCGCTGATCGCGAACGAAGAAGAAGGACGCTCGCGTCCGAAGTGCCCGTCGTGCGGCTGGACGTCGTACGGCAACCCGACGCCCGTCGTGGCCGCGATCGTCGAGCATCGGGAGAACGAGAGCGATGCGCCTGCCGTCGTGCTCGTCCGCAACCACGGCTGGCCGCCGAAGTGGATGGGCATCGTCACGGGCTTCCTCGAAGCGGGCGAGACGCCGGAAGAAGGCGTGCTGCGCGAGCTGAAGGAGGAGCTCGGCCTCGTCGGCGAGATCGTCTCGCTCGTCGGCGTGTACGCGTTCACGCAGCGCAACGAGCTGATCGTCGCCTACCACGTGCGCGCCACGGGACCGATGACGGTCGGCGCCGAGCTCGAGCTCGCCAAGCGCGTGCCGATCGAAAAGCTGCAGCCTTGGCCGTTCGGCACGGGCCACGCGGTGAAGGACTGGCTCGATCGGCGGAAGTGACGCCTATTCCGAGCGCGGCATCTCGAAGCCGGTGCCGCCATCGGGGAACGGCTCGCGCACGGTGAGCACGCCGCGCGGCTCGTTCGTGATGTCGATCACGACACGGCCGTCCTCGAGACGCGCTTCCCACGGCACGGAATGCCCGATGCGCTCCTGCGGCAAGCGACCGAGCTCCAACGGAGCCGCGCCGTCGCGCACGATACGCCAGCGGAACTCTTCGACCGCTTCGACGCACTGCCGCTCTTGCTCGACGACGCTCACGTGCGTGTCGAGCGCACGCGTCTCGACGTCGTGGAACGGACAGCGCGACTCGTCGTGCATGTAGCCCGTGTAGAGCACGAAGAAGAAGATGCCGATCGCGAACACCGCGGGGAGCGCGCCGAGAACGACGGCGATCGGCAGCCACCACGGAGACTTCTTGGTCTCGCTCACGCAGGGCTCTCCACGGCGACGACCGGAGTCGGCGGCGGCAGACGCGCGCTCACGGCGCTCGCGCCGACGAGCTCGAGCCACGCGGGCAGATCGACGAGCGCGCGCTCCGCGAGCAAACCATGACGCTCGCGCCCACGCTCGCTCGACGCGAGCGGCGGGAACATGCTCCAGAGCACGTTCGAAGGCTGGAACCGATCGCTCGGCGTTCGTAGATGTCGGTGCAGAGCGCCGAGGGCCGTCGTCGCCGGCGGGATGTGCTCGGCCGTTCCGTTCGCGCGCGCGGCGAGCAGCGTCCCGAGCACGAGACCACACGCGGCGCTCTCGACGTAGCCTTCGACGCCGGTGACCTGTCCCGCGAGATGCACACCGGGCACCTTGCGCAGCGAGAGATCGTCGTCGAGCACGACGGGCGCGTTCACGAACGTGTTCCGATGCACGGTGCCGTAGCGCAGGAACTCCGCGTTCTCGAGCCCGGGGATCATCCCGAACACTCGCTTCTGCTCGGGCCACTTCATCCGCGTCTGGAAGCCGACGAGGTTGAAGGCGGTGCCCTCGCGATCTTCGGGGCGCAGCTGCAGCACGGCCCACGGACGATGGCCCGTCTTCGGGTTCCTGAGACCGACCGGCTTCATCGGCCCGAACGAGAGCGTCTTGGGCCCACGCTCGGCCATGACCTCGACTGGCAGGCATCCCTCGAAGTACTTCGGCTCTTCGAACGCGCGCGGCGGCACCTTCTCGGCCGCGACGACCGCCGCGACGAACGCCTCGTACTGCGCCTTGTCGAGCGGACAGTTCACGTACGCGTCGTCGCCGCCCTTGTCGTAGCGGCTCTGACGGAACACCGAGTCCCAGCCGATCGACTCGGCGCTCACGATGGGCGCGATGGCGTCGTAGTACGCGAGCGCGTCGGTGCCGATCGCCTTCGCGATGTCGGCGGCGAGCGCATCGCCCGTGAGCGGTCCCGTCGCGATCACGGTCGGCCGATCCTCGGGGATCGCGATCACTTCGCGATGCTCCACGCGGATGCGCGGCTCGGCGGCGATGCGGGCCGTCATCAGACGCGAGAACACCTCGCGATCGACCGCGAACGCGCCGCCCGCGGGCACTCGCGCTTCGTCGCCGACGCTCATCACGATCGAGCCCGCGCGACGCATCTCTTCCTTCAGGAGACCGACCGCGTTCGTGAGCGCCGCGCCGCGGAACGAGTTCGAGCAGACGAGCTCAGCCAGACCATCTCCGGTCTGGGCGGGCGTGCGTCGCTCCGGCTTCTGCTCGATCAGCGTCACGTCGACGCCGCGCGAGGCCAGCTGGAACGCGCACTCGCATCCCGCGAGACCTCCACCGACGATCGTGACGCTCGACATGGCGCGCGACCATAGCGCCGGCGTCCCGCGGAGCCAGCACGCGCTTTCGACGCGGGCGACCGGGTCTGCCAAGGTCCGCGCGTGAGTGGACCGCCGCGCTGGCCGAAGGGCCCCTTCCCCGAGAAGTATCGGTGCCGCGCGGTGCACGATCGATTCGCGGACGCGTGGTCGCGCGAGGCGTCGATCGCGGCGCTCGAGCGTGCCGCGTCGCGGGGGCTGACGCCGCATCCACGGCACTCGGATCCTTTCGTGCGGCTCTTCTCGTCGAACGACACGGCGCTCGAGGCGATGCACGAACAGCCGGGCGTGATGGCGTTCCGTTGGTGCTTCGGTACGCGTGACGACGTCGTCGTCGAGAGCGACGGCCCGCAGCTCGGGCTCGTGCCGACGGAGGATGCGATCGAGGCGCTCGTGCTCGTCGGCGTGTCCGGACCGACGCTCGGGATCGGCACCGCGGCGGTCGCGCGCTTCCTGACGACGCTCCGCTCCTTCTCTCGCTATCGGCTGGAGGCGATGGGAGAAGAGCGCATCGAGCTCTCGATCACGCCGCGAGACGTCGCCGCAGCGGCACTGATCGCCGACCGGATGCGGCACGTGTGCCCGTCGCTCGGGCGCGCGCATCCGGACCTGCAGCCGATCGTGGACGAGCTGATGGCCGGACGCTTCGTGATGGACTGGCGCTGACGCCGTCGGCTCAGCGCGCTGCGCTGAGCGTCAGGCGGATGGCCTGGGGCGCTTCGCCGAAGTCGTCGTAGCCGCCGATCACGACGATGCTGCCGTCGCTCAACGTCGTCGCGGTGTGGCCGGCGCGCCCTCCGAGATCGAGCTCGCCGATCGACTCGAACGCGCCCGTGCTCGCGTTGCGCAAGAGCACGTCGGGAATCAGACGGCCGCCCGAGGAAGACGAATAGAAGAAGCCCGAGATCGCGACCACGCCCAACGTCGTTCGTGCGAGCGCGACCGAGTTGCGCGCGCTCGGGAGCGGCGGCGCCGCATGGAACGCGGTCTGCCCGTGCGTGAGCTCGTCCACCGCGTCGACGAAGTCGAAGCCGAGACCGCCGACGACGAGCACGTCGCCCTCCGAGGTGGTCGCCGTCGCGTGATAGAAGCGCCCCGGGCCCGCGAGATGTCCGGCATCCGTGAACGCGCCGCTCGCCCAGCGCTCGATGGCGTCGACGCCCGCCGATCCCGCCAGACCGCCGATCACGAGAGGCGCACCGCTCGCGTCGAGCTCGACGCGCGTCATCGTGCGGGGCGTGCCCAGTGTGCCGGCGCTCGACCACGTGCCCGTGCTCGCATCGAAGCGCTCGGCGTCCGCCACGACGTCGCTCGTGTCGGTCGAAGGCGAGCTCCCGCCCACGACGAGCACCGTGCCGTCCACGAGCCGAATGGCGGCGTGATGGCTGCGCGCATGCATCAGCGCACCGGTCGGTGTCATCGCGTGTGTCGTCGGATCGTAGAACAGCGCCGAGCTGGACACGTTCGTCCGCGATGGCAGTCCCATCGTGTCGGACTCGCCGCCGCCGACGATCAGCACGCGCCCGTCCGCGAGCAACGTCGCCGTGTGGTTGCTCCGCGGCTCCGGCATCGAGGCCACTTCGCTCAGCATGCCGGTCGCAGGGTCGTACTCTTCGATCGACGCGAACGTCACGCGCGCGAGGTTCTCGCCGCCGATCACCAGAACGTGCCCGTTCGGCAGCAGCGTAGCCGTGTGCGAGAGGCGCGGCGTGTGAAGCGATCCTTCGGTCGCGGTGTCGAGCACCGCCGGAGGGCCTGCGTCGCTCGGTGCGACGAACGCGTCGTCGATCGAGGCGTCGGTGCGCGGGCCGACGTCGGGGAGCATGATCGTAGTGGGCGCAGGAGCGCTGCATGCGCACGCGAGCACGAGCCAGAGACACGATCTCGATCGGGCCATCGCACCACCTCGGCCCGCGAGCAGTGCAATCGCTCGGCCATCGCGATCGACGTCGTAGTGCGGGGCGCCTCGCGCGACTGTCACTCGCGTGACGGATTGCGCGTGCGTGGCTTCACGCACGCGCGTTCGTTCATCGCCGCTCTCTCGCGCGAGGGTCCGTCGCGCGGTCGCGCACGACCGCACGCGCCGCCGATCGTGCAGGCGTCGATGGCGGAGCGTCTCGTGACGGAACGTCCTCCGCTTTGAGGCTCTTGGGCGCGCCGCCGCCCTGCGCGGCGAGACAACGACGCAACGCCTCCTCGTCGATCGTGCCGTCGGCGCGCCGGGCGAGCGCGTAGCAATCGACCCCACCACCAGCAGCGCCACCGCCGGCGCCGGTGCCGCTGCGCGCGCGGTGGTGCTCGACGTGTTGGCGTTCGCCCGGCGTGGCAGACGAAGCAGCGAGACCCCCGCTGAGCAAGTCGTCGAGGCCCCCAGTACCTTCGAGAGCCGGAGATCGCATCGGCATGTCGTAGACCGGCGGCGGTGCGCTCGGCATCGCGACGCCGCCCGACGTCCCCACGGTCGCGGATGCGCGCACCGGCTCGAGCCCCGCAGGCGGCATGCTCGGCTCGTCGACCCGCACGCTCGCGCCGTCGACGTGCGACGTCTCGTCGATCGCGAGGAACGCCGTGTAGTCGGTGAGCAGATGGTGCGCGAGACCGATCTGCGTGACCTCCTCGATCAGCGCGGGTGTCTCGGCGAGCGCCATGGCCGTCGTCAGATCGGCCACGCGCGCGCGCGCCCAGAGCGAAGTCAGCTCGGGCCGCGCCTCGCCGCTCGATGCGAGCGAGACCTCGACGGGCTGCGAGAACGGACGACCCGCGATCCTTCCGTGCAGCGTGACCGTCGCGTGCCCCGCGTTGAGATAGTGGGCCGTCACGCGCAGCGGACGATCGGCGAAGAGATCCGGCAAGCGGCGCGGATAGACGTCGCGCACGTCGAGCCCGCCCCAGTCGATCGAGAGATCGGTGACGAACGGTCGCGCGATGCGCGCCGCGAACGCGTCGGCCGCAGCCTCCGGATCTTCGCCCGGCATGACGACCTGCACGTCGCCGCGGCCTTCTTCGGCCACGCGCGTGAGCAGATAGCGGTTCACGGCGGAGCCGACGCCGAGCGCGAACACACGCGACTGTCCGAGCGAGTCGTGCACGGCGCGGAACACGTCGGTCTCGGCGCCGATGTATCCGTCCGTCAGCAGCAGCACCATGCGCATGCGGCCGTCCTCGGTCGCCGGCGTGAGCGCGGCGCGAATGCCTCCGACCATCTCGGTCGATCCGAGCGCGTGCAGCTCGTGCACGAACGTGATCGCACGCGCGACGTTCTCGGGCGACGCGGGCAGCGGCGACTCGCTGAGCGGCGCGACCGCATCGCTGAACCCGAGCACACGGAACGTGTCCGTCGGTCGAAGGCCGTGCAGCGCGTGCTCGACCGCGGCCTGCGCGAGCGCCATCGGTCGACCGTTCATCGAGCTCGACGTGTCGAGCAAGAACACGAGCTCGCGCGGCGTGATCTGATCGCTGCCGACCTCGAGGCTCGGGTGCAGCGCGAGCGCGAACGTCCCTGCGTTGCCGTTCTGCGGCGGGCTCGCCTCGATCGCGACCGTCGGCGCGGCACCGGCGACGTGGAAGCGCACCTCGAGATCGCGATCGGCGCGCGCCGCTTCGGCGAGCGTCACGTGCGCAACGTGCGCGTCGTGGCGATCGACGGTGAGCGCGTGCGTCGGAGAATCGATCGACGCGACACTGGTGCCGAGATCGGCGTCGATCGTGACGTCGACGCGATCGGGGCGCTCGCCGCCGGGCGCGAGCAGGACCTGATGGAGATCGCCGGCGGGCGCGGTGCCGCCTTCCGGCTGCTCCGGCGCGTAGCGCGGGCCCGCGACGAGCGGATACGTGAAGCGATAGCTTCCCTCTTCGTACGCGAGCGCCGAGACGTACGTGAGCGTCACCGAGATCGCGTCGCCGGGTCGGATGTTGGCGACCGACTCGCGGAACAGATTGGGCCGCTCCTGCTCGAGCAAGCTCGCCAGCACACCTCGCTCGCGCGCATCGCGATAGTCGGCGCGTGCGCGCTCGCGGCGATCGATGTGCGCGCGCACGACGCGCTCGCCGGCACGCAGCGTCATCGAGTCGACGGCCGAGCTCTCGGGCAGCGGGAACAGATAGACGGCCTCGACCGGACGATCGTACGGATTGCGGAACGTCTGCTCGACGGAGACCTCGGCGACGAAACCGCTCACGCGCGCGGTCACGTGCGTCGACTCGAGCGGAAAGCCAAGGGCCTCGCCGTTGCGCGGATGGCTGCCGAGCGTGAGCGTGCCCTCGCTCGGTCGCTCGTCCTCTTCCGCGCGCGCGACGTCGCCGACCACCGGCCCCGCGTGACGCGCGTTGCCGCCCCACATGTGCCAGCCATCCAGCGTGTCGTCGCCGACCTCGAGGCCCATCACGCCGCCGCCCGTCGTCGACGCGTAGACCCAGCCGTGCGCGACCGTGGGCTGCGCCGTGATCGGCTCGCCCACGTCGTACGCCCACGCCGTCATGCCGGTGTCGATGTCGAGGCCGTACACGACGCCGTCGCTCGTGCCGAACACGAGCAGTGCGCCTGCGATGGCCGGCGCGCTCGCCGGGCGTGTGTGCACCTCGTTCGTGTACTGCCGGCGCCAGAAGAGCGCGCCCGTCGACGCGTCGCGCGATTGCACTTCGTTGCCGATCGTCTGGTAGACGCGACCGTCGACGACCGTCGGCCGCGATCCCTCGAACGCCCAGCCGGACTGCGTGGTGCCGTCGAAGATCGGGCCGCGGAGGAACTGCGCGTCGACCGGATCGCTCTCGCGCAGCGTCTCGCCGTTGCTCGCGCGCAGAACGAGCGCGCGCTCGACCGTCTGGCGATGCCCTTCGTCGTTCTCCGCGCTCGCGCGATGCGTGACGTGGAGCGTCTCGCCGTCGAGCCACGGCGCGCTCGTCGCGTGCAGCTGCCGCTGCCAGAGCACGCGGCCGGTCGCCTGCGAGAAGCGATGCACGACGCCGTCGAGCGTCGAGACGTACACGCTGTCGTCGTCGAGCACGGGCGCGTTGATCACGTCCGCGCCGACGTCGCGCGTCCAGAGCTCGTCGCCGGTGCCCAGACGAAGCGCAGTGAAGCCGTAGCCGCCGGTGTTCCGGATGTGACCGGAGAAGACGCGACCATCGTTCGCCGCGGGCTGGCCCATGACGGGATCGCCGAGCCAGTGCGACCAGCGCTGTCGACCCGTGCGTGCGTCGACGGCGAAGAGCGTGCAGCTCTCCGTGTTGAACAGCACCTTGTCGCCTTCGAGGATCGCCGCGGTCGGGCCGCCGTCGGGCGCGGAAGCCGTCCAGATGCGCTCGCCGGTGCGTGCATCGAGCGCGTAGAACTGGTTGCTGCTGAAGCCGCCGCCGACGTAGACGCGATTCTGTCCGTAGATCGGCGTGAGCGGGTTCTGTCCGCCGTACTGACCGACGCGGGCGAACCAGCCGCGATGTCCTCCGTCGAACGTGAAGTGCGACGAGTGTCCGTTGCGCGTGGCCGGAATCGCGACGTGTCGCGCTGCGACGCGCGCAGCGAGCGGGACGAGGTCGCTGGGGATCTCCGGCTCCTCCGGCCGCGAGGCGGCGCCCGCGACGTCGGCCACGGGTGGCGGCGGCACCGGCGACGAGTCGGCGCTCGGCTGCGCGAGCTGCGCGGTGGGCAGCGGCGACGGACGGGTCTCGTGACCCCCCGCGCATGCGCTCGCGAGCACGGTGATCCAGCCGAGAAGACGAAACGAGACCATCGTGCGCGCCCCGAAGGGCGCGACCGCGCGCGTGCTCATGGAACCTCCGAGAGTCGGTAGCTCGGAGCCGGGTGCAGCAACGGCTCCACGGCCACAGACCCGGCGGCGCGGGGTGACCTTGGCAACCTTCGGGGAAGAAGGCCGATAGACACACGTATGGGCCCTGCTGCACGCGTGATTCGCTTCGAGGACGCCGACTATCCCGAGAGGCTCCGCGCGGTGAAGCGACCACCGAGCGCGCTCTACGTGGAGGGATCTCTCGAAGGGCTCGACCGCGCCATCGGCATCGTCGGCACGCGACGCGCGACGCCGGCCGCGCTCGATCTGACCCGGGCCATCGCGCGTGGGCTCGCCGAGCGGGGCGTCGTCGTGGTCTCGGGCGGCGCCGAGGGCGTGGATCGCGCGGCACACGAAGGAGCGCTCGAAGTCTCCGGCGGGCGCACGATCGCGGCGCTTCCGACCGCGCTCGCGTCGCCCTACCCGCGCTCACATGCGTCTCTCTTCGCGCGCATCGCGCTGCACGGCGCACGCCTGAGCGAGCACGCGCACACGGCGCAACCGCAGAAGGCCTATTTCCTCGAGCGCAATCGGATCATCGCGGCGCTCTCACGCGGCGTGATCGTCATCCAGGCGCCATGGAAATCGGGCGCGCTGCGCACTGCTCACGACGCGATGGCGCTCGGGCTTCGCGTGCTCGCGTGCCCGTGGTCGCCGAGCGAGCCTGCGGCGGCGGGCGGGCTCGAGCTGCTCGCGAAGGGCGCGGGCCTCTGTCGCAACCTCGACGACGCGCTGGCGCTGCTCGGAGAGACCGCAGGGGCGACGACGCGAGCGAAGAAGTGGCGCGCGACGCATGCAGGAGACGCGGCGACGCTGCTCGCGTTGCTCGACGACGTCGCGATCGATCGCGAAGCGCTCGTCGCACGCTCGGGATGGACCGCGTCGCGCGTGCAGACGACGTTGCTCCAGCTCGTGCTGGACGGCGCCGTGATCGAGGACGCGCGCGGCGTTCGTCGCGCTTGATCTCTGACGCGCGTCAGTGTCCGAGCCAGACCACGATGGCCGCACCACCGACCACGAGCGCCGCGAACGCGAGCACGCCGAGCGCGACCCACGGCGCCCATCGCTGCCACTCCGGCTCGCTCGTGGGAACGGGTGCAACCACCGGCGCGGGTGCGACGACCGCAGCGGCCGGCTCCTCCGGAGGCGATTCGGGCTCGTGGCCGAACGACTCGGACCAGCTCTGTTCCTCACGCGCCGCGAGCAGCGCCTCGGCGCTCGCGACGTTCATCGCCTGGAGCGTGCCCGTCATGTGCTTGGCCTCGGGCGGCAGCGGCGCCTTCTCCGCGGGCGTGAAGATCGTGCCCAGCGCGACGGCCACGCGCTGCACACCGACCGAGTGGCCGTTCATGCCGAGCCAGCTCTCGAGCGCGGTCTGCATCGCCGCGGCGCTCGGCCACCGCTCGTTCGGGTTCTTCGCGAGCGCGCGCCGGACGATCGCGTCGAGCTCCTTCGGGATGCCGGGCCGATCCTTCTCCATCGACGGCGGCGGCTCGTTCGTGATCGCCATCATCGAGAGCTGCGGCCCACCGCGCCCGTAGAGCTGTCGCCCGGTGAGCGCCTCGTAGAGACAGACGCCCATCGCGAACACGTCCGAGCGACCATCGAGCGGTCGTCCGCGCACCTGCTCGGGCGACATGTACTCGTACTTGCCCTGGATCGCCTTGCCGCGCTCCACGCCCTTGCCGGCCTGCTTCGCGATGCCGAAGTCGAGCAGCTTCACCTCGCCCGTCCAGCGCATCATCACGTTGTGCGGCGTGACGTCCTGGTGGACGAGACCGAGCGCGCGCCCGTCGACGCCCGTCGCGTTGTGCACGTACTCGAGCGCGCCGAGGACCTTCGCTGCGACGTGCACGACGACCGGCACGGGCAAGCCCTTCGCTCCGGCGCGTCGCACGGCATCGCGCAGCGAGACGCCGTGCACCCACTCGAGCGCCATGTACGTCATGCCGTTCGCCTCGCCGACTTCGTAGGCGTGACAGACGTTCGGATGGAAGAGGCGCGTCGCCGTGCGTCCCTCCTCGAGGAACATCGCGCGCATCTCCGGATCGTTCTCGACCTCGGAGAGCACACGCTTGACGACGACGTGCGCGACCGACCCGTCGTCCTCGCGCGTGCGAGCGAGATACACCTCGGCCATGCCGCCGCGCGCGAGGCGTCCGAGGATCTCGTAAGGCCCGATCTTCGCGACCGTCGGATACGCCGGCACCTCGACCGCCTTGAAGAGGTCGGTGCCGATCGTGGTGCTCCCCATCTCGCCGTCGTCGAAGTCGAGACCTTCGTCGCTGGGTAGATCGGCGAGATCGTCGCCGTGCTCGGGAGCCATCACATGCTCACCATACCGAAAAACAGAGAGAGCCACAGCTCATGCGGGTGAGCGCTGGGCGATCGCGAGGAACGACACCCCGGCCGGAAGCCGCACGCCGCGCGAGATCACGGGCAGCTCCGATCGGAAGATCCGACGCAGCAGCTCGTTCACCGGCGCTGCCGGCAGACGACCGTCTTGCTCCGGGTCGCTCTTCAGCACGCGCTGCGCGAGCCGTCCGATCGCGATCGGCGGAAGGAGCCACGTGTTGAAGTACGTGTCGCGCACCACGCGAAAGTGCTTCTCGAGCATCGGCAAGAGCGTGCGACGTCGGTAGCGGCGCCGGTGCTGCGAGATGTCGTCGTTCGGTCCCCAGAGCGCCTGGAACGCCGGAACCGTGATCACGAGGACGCCGCCCGGCGCGAGCAGGCGATGGATCGCCGCGAGACAGCCGGCATCGTCGTCGAGATGCTCGAGCACGTCGGCGAGGAGCACGGCGCGTCCCGATCCTGCCGGCAGGTTGTCGAGCGTCTCGAGGTTCGCCTGACGTACGTTCGCGTGCCCGTTCGCGTGACAGTTGGCGACCGCGACGTCGGACGCATCGACGCCGATCACGTCGCCGAGCTCCTCGAGCATCGAGAGGTTCGCGCCGACGCCGCAGCCGAGGTCGTAGATCACGCCATCGCGCGGCGCGATCTTCAGCGCCTCGATCATCGCCCAGCGAACGATCTCGCGGCGCGCCGCGTACCACCAGTGCGTGCGCTCGGTCTTCGCGAGCAGCTCGTAGAAGTGGGTCTCCATCGGCCGCCCCTTAGCACGCAGCGGGTCAGGCCGGTCGGAGCGTGCCGGAGATCATCGTGCGCTCGCCGCACGACGTCTCGAGACGCAAGGCGCCGCGTCCGTCGAGCCCGATCAATCGGCCGCGCTCCTCGTCGACGCGAACGTCTTCGCCGCGCATCGCGAGGCGCGTCTCGAGCCGCGCCACCGTCGCGGCGACGCCGTCTCGCACGAGCGCATCGACCGCGCACTCGACCGAGGCGAGCAAGACGGCGAGCACGCGCGATCGATCGAACGTCTCGCTGGTCGCATCGCGGAGCGACGTCGCTTGGCCCACCAATTCCTCCGGCCATTCGACCCGGTTCACGCCGAGCCCGATGCCGACGATGATCGGCCCCTGCGTCGCGCCGCTCGAGGACGACTCCACCAGCACGCCTGCGGTCTTCTTCCGATCGATCCACGCGTCGTTCGGCCACTTCACCTTCACGCGCGAGACGAGCGATGGCGCGAGCGACGTGATCGCATCGGTCACACCGAGCCCGACGGCGAGCGTCACCGTCGCGCTCGCCGCAGGCGGGAGCGTGATGCGCTCCACGATCGACAGATAGAGATCGACGCCCGCCGGAGACGACCACGTGCGCCCGTGTGAGCCGCGCCCACGATCCTGATGATCGGCGACGACCACGTGGCCGCGTGGCGCGCCGCTCGCCGCAGCCTCGCGTGCGTCGTCGTTGGTCGACCCGGTGGAATCGCGAACGTCGAGCGAGCGCCCGTACGCACGCGTCGTGAGCAGCGAAACGACCGCGTCTCGCGAGAGATCAGACGTACGACAACCACTCCGCCTTCGGCGGGCGCTGACCGTGCACCACCTCGAAGTAGCGCGCCTGGATCTTCGCAGTGATCGGCCCGCGACCGCCGGTGCCGACCTTGCGGTCGTCGACTTCGCGTACGGGCGTGACCTCGGCGGCCGTGCCGCACATGAAGACCTCGTCGGCGATGTAGAGCTCGTCGCGCGCGATCGAGCGCTCCTGCACCGGCACGTTCATCTCGCGCAGCAAGTGCAGGATCGTGTCCCGCGTGATCCCGCCGAGGATCGCGCTGCCGTACGGGGGCGTGTGCACGACGCCGTCGCGCACCATCCACACGTTCTCGCCCGACGCCTCGGACACGTGGCCCTCGCTGTCGAGCAGGATCGCTTCCTGGTAGCCGCCCATCTGCGCCTCGCGCTTGGCGAGGATCGAGTTCACGTAGTGGCCGACGACCTTGCCCTTGGCCATCAGCATGTTGATGCCGGGGCGCTGGAACGAGCTGACCTTCGCGCGGATGCCGTTCTTCAGCCCGTCCTCACCGAGGTACGCGCCCCAGTGCCAGCTCGCGATCGCGACGCGCGTCGGATTCACCGCGCCGAGGCCCATCGCACCGTCGCCGAGGAACACGAGCGGCCGCAGGTAACAGGCCTTGAGGCCGTTCACGCGCACCGTCTCGAGGCACGCCTCGACGATCTGATCTTCGGTGTACGGCATCGGCATCGTGCAGATCTTCGCCGAGTCGAAGAGGCGACGGATGTGCTCACGCAGGCGAAAGATCGCGCTCTTGCCGTCGTGCGTCTCGTAGCAACGGATGCCCTCGAACACGCCGAGCCCGTAGTGCAGCGTGTGCGTGAGGATGTGGACGTTGGCGGCGTCCCAGTCGACGAGCTTTCCGTCGAGCCAGACCTTCGATACCTTGTCCACCATGACGGCCTCCGAAACGTTCGCCCCAGCTCCGCGGCTTCTAGCACGGCACTTCGGCCCGCCGGATCAAGGATCGACGTCGAAGCCGCCGAGCGGGACGACGGTCACGGGATCGCCTCGAAACAGCGGTGTGACGACGCCGCCGGCGCCGTCGAAGACCTGGAGCGTGAGGCGAAAGTGCGCGCGCGCCTCGATCGCCATCTCGGCGGCCGTCGGGATGCGCAGCGTGCAGGGATCGTCGAGGTACTCGCCCGCCTGCCAGTGATCGGTCGGATAGCGCGAGTGGAGCGGGTAGTGCCAACAGTGGAAGTGCTCGGGCAGCGCCACACCGGCCGGTCCCTCGACGGTGACGCGGAAGAAGAGGCTGTCGTCGGTCTCGCTCGTCACGTGATAGTAGAGATCGAGCGGGAGCGCCTCGCCGCGCGCGACGTGGGACGTCGGCAGGCTCATGCCGAGCAGCTCGAACGTCGGGTACGACGCGAGCAGCGGCACGTTCGGCGTGGGCGTGTGCAGCAGGCGATGCTGCGCGATCACTTCGTCGTCGCGCGTGTCAGGCAGGCTCGCGGCCGCGCTCCATGCGCGCAGCTCGCCGAGCAACTGCGCCGTCTGCGTGGGCTGATCGTCGGACAGGTCGTGCACCTCGCCCGGGTCGCTCGCGAGATCGAAGAGCTGCACGCGCCCGTCGCGTGACCACCACATCAGCTTCGTGTCGCCGCGACGCAGCGCCTTCACGTCGTACGGATGCAAGCCGTCGGGCAAGAGCTCGGCGATGATCGGCCGCTCGGGGTCCGGCGCGCGCTCTCCCGTCATCAGAGGAAGCAACGACTCGCCCGAGATCGAGCCCTAGATCCGTGCGCCAGCGAGCTCGACGATCGTCGGCCCCATGTCGATCAACGACACGTTCGCGTCGATCGTGTGACCCGGCATGTTCGGGACACGCACGAAGAGCATGGGCCGCATCTCTTCTTCGTAGAGCGTGGTCGAGTGGTACCAAGTGCCGTGCTCGCCGAACGCCTCGCCGTGATCGGACGCGAGCACGACGACGGTGCGGCCCGCGATACCCTGCGCATCGATCGCATCGAGGATGCGCTGGAACTGCGCGTCGGCGAGCGTGATCTCGGTGTCGTAGCGATCGATCTCCTGATCGCCGAACACCGACGGCACTCCGTCCTGCAGGTACGGCGCGTGGCAGTTGAAGAGATGGATCCAGAGCAAGAACGGCTGTCCCGTGCCCGCGAGCTCGGTGAGGATCGGCAGCGCCTCGTCGACCGCACGCTCGCGTGGCGGATCGTAGATCTCGAACTGCCGCACGGTGTCGAAGCCCTGGAAGAATCCTTCGACGCGCTGGAAGTAGTTGGTCGCCATCACGACGGCGGTGCGATAGCCGGTCGCTTGAACGATCTCGGCGGCGCTCTCGTTCATCGGCATGACCGACGGCCAGAGATACTCGGGGCCCCACGCGATCTCCGACGCGTAGAGGCCCGTCCACATGCCGGGGATCGATCGCAGCGAGCGCGACGACGACGGAATCGCGTGCGTCATCTGAACCGCGGAGCGTGCGAACGCGTCGATGTGTGGCGAGGTCGGCCGCGCATAGCCGTTCACGCCGAGGTGATCGCGGCGCAGCGCGTCGATCGTGACGACGACGAAGCTCGGCCGACCAATCGGCAGCGGACGCGATCCGAAGCGCCCGTCACCGCGCGCGACGATGTCGGGTGAGCCGTCGCCCGCGAAGCAGTCGGAGTCGATGCCGTCGCCCGGCACGTCGGGCGCGCCCGGGTACACGCGCGGATCCGTGTCGTCGCAGTCGCCTCCGCCGAAGCTCGCCGTGAAGCCGTCGTGATCGCGATCGGATCGAGACGCGTAGAAGCGCACGAGCCGGCCGCCCACACGTGAGCGTTGCTCGACCACGCTGCGCACGCGGTTGCGATCGCCGTAGCTACCGGCCGCGAGCGAGTAGCCGCCCATCACGGCCAGGATGAGGACGCTGGCCGCGAGCGCGAGCACGGGCGTCGAGCGCCGGCGCGCGAGGCCCAGTGCGAGCGCGAGCCCCGACAGAAAGAGCACCACGGCGATCGGAATCGCGAAGAAGAGGTCGTGATCGACGCCCTCCAGCTCGTCCATTCGCGAGAGCACGACGAGCACGACGATGCCTGCCGGGATCACGAGGGCGAGCAGCGTCGCGAACGTCGCCATGCGACCGAGCAGCGCCGCGACGGGCAGCAGCATCAGGCGCAAGAGCGCGTAGAGCCCGAACGCGATCACGATCAGCGCGAGGACCAGGCCCGCGAGCGCGTAGCCCGCGAGGTCCTGCCGATGGAAGCGCGTCGCGAAGTCTCCATAGGCGCGCGAGACCACGTAGAAGACGACGCCGAGCGTGCCCACCCACGCGAGCGGCTGCACGAAACGCTCGGGATCCGCCCGAAGCCATCGCGAAGGCGCGCCGTAAAACGCGCGCACGCCCGACAAGAACGGCGAGGCGCGGACGAGGGCGAGCGCGAGGCCGAGCACGAGGCCCAGCGCGAGCCCGACGGGCAAGACGAACGCGATCAGATCGAGCGACGCGACGAAGAGCTCTCCGCCCGAGACACGGACGCCCGTCGCATCCGTCGCGACGTGCAACAGGTCGTAGAGCACGGCGAAGAAGGCCCCGAGCACGCACCCGAGAACCATCTCCGGGAGCGCGCGCCCAGGCGTTTCGGGCTGCACGGCCCCTTCGCCCTTGGAACGCCCGGTCGCCACGTGTGCCGAACGCATACCACCAAAGAGAAAGGCCGCGCCACGTCGGACGTGTGGCGCGGCCTCTTCTGTTCCCGTCGAGCCGGATCAGCTCGCCGGCTCGGTCACCAGCTTGCGCGAAGCACGCGGGCGCTTGGCAGCCGGTCGCGGCTTCTTGTTCTTGCTCTTGGTCGCGCGGCTGGCGCGCGACAGCTCGCGCTCGAGGACGCCCAGGCGCGCCTGCACCGTTCCGTGCGCGCGTGCCAGAGCGCCATCGGCCACGCGAAGCGCGGCGCGCTCGAGACCGTGGGGCGCGGTGAGCTTCGTGACCTCGGCGCGGACCGCATCACGCTGCGTGACGAAGTACGTCTGCCAGTCGGTCGCCTCGTTCGTGAACGCCTTCACGAGCCCATCGCCTGCCCGACGAGTCCGGGTGACGAGCGCGAGGCTCTCGCGGGTGAGATGGCTGCGGGTATCGTCGATTCGTTCGATCAGAGTGGCCATGCGGATCGGTCCTCCTGAACGACAGATGCCACGCCTGACGCGCTGCGTCAAAGATTAACGTCGCGGCTCACGCGAAGCCGGCCCACTCCGTTCCATCGGGCTCGCCCGAGGCGTGTCGCGCCTGCGTGCTCGCGTAGTACGCGAACTTGCGCGCGCGCATCACCGAGCCGAGCGGGCGGTGCTCGACCAGCGCGTGCCACGGATCGAACGACGCCTTCTCGACGAACGCATCGAGCGCCTCGCGCTTGGCGGCATCGCTGCTCGCGGGCTCGAGCGTCAGCGTGCCGAGCCTCACCCACGGCGAGCTCCACTCGACATCCGAGCGCTCGATCGGCGTCTCGCCTTCGCTCGTGAAGAACTGCGCGCGCAGCTCGAAGCGCACGGCGTGCTTGCCGTGGCGCGCGATCCCGTCCTCGCGCAGATAGTCTTCGCCGGCGCCGGCCTTGGCCGTCGCATCGCGATCGTGCTTGGGCACCAGCGAGAGACGCGCCGCGTACGGCCCGAACGCGATCGCCGCCGCCGTGTAGTAGTCGAGATCCAGAAGCGTCCCGCGCTTGCCCTTCACCGTGCCGAGGACGCGGCCGATCAGCCCGAGCGTCGCGAAGAAGCCGAGCTCCTTGATCAGGCGCTGCGGCAGCTTCTTCGGCTCTTTGCCGGCGCGTGCGATGGCCATGAACTCGTCGACGCTCTTGAACGGAATCTTCGGCGTGTCGACGAGCAAGAAGTCCTGCGTGCGCGCCTCGGCCCCCGATCCGGAAGGCAGCACCTTCTTGCCGTCGACGTCGAGCACCTTGATCGCGAAGCCGCGCAGATCGGGCTCGCGATCGTGCTGGAAGCGGCCCGCGCCATTGCTGAAGCGCACGTACGCGTGGTGCCTGCCCGGCTTGGCGAACAGGCCCTGCTTGGCTTGCTCGGGCAGGCCGTCGTCGATCTCGAGCGTCGCGCGCGCACCGAAGTGGCGCTTCGGATGGAGCGCGCGATGCTTCAGCTCGCCGCCGTCACGCTCCTTGCCGATCTGCGCGAGCTCCGCCCCGAGCTTCTCGAACGCGGCGTCTTCCCCGGGCGCCACGATCTCTTTCCAGTCCCCGCTCGGTGTCGTCGTCATGGCCGGAGGCATAGCAGCGTTCGACGAGATCACGCGGGCGAGTTAGACCGCGTGGATAACATGGCGCGAAAGCTCTTCGGGACCGACGGAATCCGTGGTGTGGCGAACCAGGGCGCGATGACGCCCGAGATCGCGTTCCGCATCGGCGCAGCGATCGTCTACCAGCTCAAGAAGCGCGTGAAGCACCCGCCGCGCGTGGTGATCGGCAAGGACACGCGTCTGTCCGGCTATCTCCTCGAGACCGCGCTCGCGAGCGGCGTCTGCGCGCAGGGCGGGCTCGTGATGCTGAGCGGCCCGATGCCGACACCGGCCATCGCGCACCTGACGACGAGCATGCGTGCCGACGCGGGCGTCGTGATCAGCGCCTCGCACAATCCGTATCCGGACAACGGCATCAAGATCTTCGCGAGCGACGGCTTCAAGCTACCCGACGAGGCGGAGGAAGAGCTCGAGCGGTTGATCGAGTCGGACGCGATCGATCGTGATCGGCCGACGGGTGGCGACGTCGGCGCGGCCGAGCGTCTCGACGACGCGGGCGGGCGCTACGTCGCGTTCGTGAAGCAGACGTTCCCGAGCGACCTCACGCTCGAGGGCCTGAGCATCGTGCTCGACGCCGCACACGGCGCTGCGTACCGCGTGGCGCCGACGGTGCTGCGCGAGCTCGGCGCGACCGTCCACACGATCGGCGTGACGCCCGACGGCCGCAACATCAACGCGGCGTGCGGCGCGGTGCACCCCGACGCGTGCGCGAACGAAGTGCTCAAGCAGAAGGCGCATCTCGGCATCGCGCTCGACGGTGACGCCGATCGCGTGATCGTGATCGACGAGAAGGGCCGCGAGGTCGACGGCGACACCGTGATGGCGCTCTGCGCGATGCGGATGCTGCGCGATGGAAAGCTGCGCGGCGGCGCGCTCGTCGCGACCGTGATGAGCAACCTCGGGCTCGAGCGCGCGATCGAGGCCGCGGGCGGCAAGCTCGTGCGCACGGCCGTCGGCGACCGCTACGTCGTCGAGGAGATGCGCAGGGGTGGGTACAACTTCGGCGGCGAGCAGTCGGGGCACATGGTCTTCCTCGATCATGCCTCGACCGGCGATGGGCTCGTCGCAGGTCTGCAGCTGCTCGCTGTCATGCTGCGCGCGGGCCGGCCGCTCGGAGAGATCGCGGCCGAGGCGATGACGCGCGTGCCGCAGGTGCTCGTGAACGCGACGCTGCCGCGCCGCAGGCCGCTCGACGAGCTGGAAGCGACCGGGCGTGCGATCCGCGCTGCCGAGATCGAGCTCGGGCGCACTGGTCGCGTTCTGGTGCGCTGGTCGGGCACCGAGCCGAAGCTGCGCGTGATGATCGAAGGCGAGAACGAGGCGCGCATCACGGTGCTCGCCAACGGCATCGCTGCGGAAGCGAAGGCAGAGCTCAGCTGAGTTTTCGCGAGGGTCTGGGCGACCTTCGCCCCACACCGAGTGAATCGGATGTGGGCCCGACTCCTCTCCGCTCCGCGGGTCCTCGCGCGAGTCGCTCGCACGTGACCAGGCGGAAACGCGGTTAGACTGCGCTCGTGGCTGGGCCGCCCGATCCTCGACCGTCACCGGCGTTCGTGCTGCTCGGGATCGCGTTCCTCGTGCCGGCCGCGCTCGCGACCCTGGCGGTCGACGTGCTCTCGCCGTTCGGCGTGCTCGAGTGGCTGGCGACGTTGCTGCTGGCGATCGGGCTGATCAGCGCGCCGTGGCGAGAGCGGCGTCCGTGGGGGCCGTCGCGCACCGGGCTGGTCGCGCTCGTCGCGCTCTTTCTGATCCGCTTCGCCGGCGGCGGCTACTCGCCGCACGCACGGCTGGAAGTGCTGCCGCGAGGACACGAGACGCGCGTCGTCGACCGGCTCTTCGAGGAGCGTGACGCGGCGATCCTCGGCGCGCGTCTCTTCACGTGGACGGGAACGTTCGCGGCGCCCGAGTTCCCGACGCTCGCGCCGCTGCTCGTGACCGCTTACGACGACATGGAGCTCGAGCTCGGACACCGGCTCGGCACGACGCTGCCGTCGACGACGTTCGGCCACGACACGGGCGACGCGTTCGACACGTTCATCATCGAGCCCGACGGCGAGCCGCGCGGAACCGTGATCTTCCTGCACGGATACGCTGGCAACTTCGTGTTGTACTGCTGGCAGATCGCGGTGGCCGCGCGCGCCGCGAACATGCGCACGCTCTGTCCGTCCACGGAATTCGCCGGTCGCTGGTGGACGGTCCACAGCGAGCGCATCGTGCGCGCCGCGCTGGCTTACTCCGCGCGACAGGACGACATCGTCGTGCTCGCGGGTCTCTCCGCCGGAGGCTTCGGCGCGAGCCGGCTCGCGCCCGAGCTCCACGGAACGATCGACGGGCTCGTGCTCTTGTCGGGCACCGATCCCGAGGCGCCCGACCCGCTCGTGCCGACGTTGCTCGTGCACGGCGACCATGACGGCATGATGCCCATCGACGAAGCGCGCACGTACCGCGACGCGCACCCGGATCGCACCACGCTGCACGAGATGCCGGGCACGCACTTCTTGCTCATCGAGCAGCGCGCCAACGTGCGCGCGGAGATCACGCGCTTCCTGTTCGACCGCCAGCGCGAATCTTCGCGAAGATCAGGAGATGCACGGCCACGATGAGCGGGACGAGGAAGCTCGGCAGCAAGAGCCCCGGGAAGTGCACGAGCATCGAGAGCGTCTGTGGATGATCGGAGAGCAAGAGCACGCGCTGGACGGTGGCGATGACGGCGAGGATGTCGACGAGACCGAGCACGTTCCACGCGAGCAAGAGCGGCCGTGAGCGAGGCCGTGTGAGAGCGAGCAAGAGCGCCAGCGATCCCGCTACGACGTCGCCGATCCCCGCGACGCGCGCGAAGGTCGCGTCGAGCCCGTACGACATCAGGACCAGGAACGCGGCGCCGATCGGAGCGCGCACGGCCTGGAAGAGGAGCAGCGAGCGCGTATCGACGGCGTCCGCGAAGATCCGGAATGCGCCGCCGCGTACGTAGAGCGCGATCTGCGCGGCGACGAGTGAGAAGAGCAGCACCGGCACGGCGAATCGACGCTCGAGCGTGAGCACCTCCGAGAGCGCGAGCGCCAGAGCGAGCGCGAGCCAGACGGCGAGACCCGCGATGGCGCGCGGCGGGAGCGACGGGGATGGCAGAGCGATGGGACGCGACATGGGCAGCACCTCGAGAGGGTTCACCTCGATCCATGCTCCCGGCGTGCCGCGCGAGAACGCCCGCTGGAACGGCCGCACCTGTCGAGATCCCGACGATCGTCGTCGAACGACCGACGTTTCGAGGCTGGCGCGCGCGTTGCTGAGCGAGAGACGTGACGAGCTACGACGCGATAAGGCGCGCACAGATCGAGGCGGTCGGCGGCAGCTTCCTGCGCGCACGCCCCGTCGTCACCGGCTTCGGCGCGCTCGCGAACGTCGCGCTCTTGTCGGCATCGGACACGCCCTCGGACCAACGCATCGCCATCGCGATCGCGACCGGCTCGCTCGTCGGTGGCTTCGCGCTGGAAGCGTTGGCGCTGCGGCGACGCGATCCGGACGCGCGGTGGCTGACGGTCTCGCTCGCGATCACGACGGTCGCGCTCGGCGTCGCGTGCGGTCTGTCCGGTGGTGCCACCAGCCCGCTCCTTCCGATCTTCTTCGCGCCGATCGCGATCGCGCTCGCCGCGTTCGGACCGGACAGAGGGGGCCGGATCGTCGTGACGCTCGCAGCGCTCGTGCTCGCGGCGTTGGTCCTCGCGGCGATGGGCGTCGTGCGCCTGCCGTTCGCTCCGATCGCACCGACGACCGCGGAGCGCATGACGCTGGTGAGCTCGGCCATCTCGGTGACGCTCGTGACGATCGGCGTCTCGCGGCTCGCCGACGCGCACCGACGCGCGGGTCTCGCGCTCGAGCGCGCGCGCGCCGGGATGCTCGGGGACGCGCTCGATCGCGGACGGCTCGCGGAGTCGACGGGCCTGCGCATCGCGCACGAGATCCGGAACCCGCTCACCGCGATCAAAGCGCTCGTCGCGCTCGTCGCGCGCGGGGGCATCGACCCGCGACACGCGAAGCGGCTCGACGTCGCTCAGGGCGAGATCGAGCGCATCGAAGCGCTGGTCTCGGACTACCTCTCGCTCGCGCGCCCGCTGGAGGCGCTCGCACCGCGCCCGTGCGACGCGCTCGCGATCGTCCGCGAGGTCGAGGGCGTGCTCGAGGGCAGCGCGAGAGATGCGGGTGTCACGCTGATCGTCGAAGGCTCGCGCGCAGACTTCGTCGCCGATCCGCGTCGGCTGCGCGAGGCGCTGCTCAACCTCGGGGCGAACGCAATCCAAGCGATGGCGGGCAGCGATCCTCGTGAGCTGCGGCTCCGCGCCTCGCGGCGTGGCACGGGCGCGCGCCTCGAGATCGTGGACACCGGGCCAGGCCTCACGCCCGAGGCCCTCGCGAAGCTCGGGGATCCGCTCTCGAGCGGTCGCGCCGGCGGAACGGGGCTCGGCGTGCTGCTCGCGCGCGGTGTCGCGGCCCAGCATGGCGGCTCGCTCTCGTTCGAGAGCACGCCGGGCCGGGGAACGCGTGCCATCCTCGACTTGCCCGCGTCGCCCCCAGAGGACGAGGAGGAGAAGAGCGATGGCGAGCATCCTGATCGTCGATGACGAGGCCGCGATTCGCTTCGCGCTCTCCGAGCTCCTCGGCGACCGCGGCCACGACGCGATCGAGGCCGAGAGCGCGGCCGTCGCGCTCGAGAAGCTGGACGACGCCGACGTGGTCATCACGGATCTCGTGATGCCGAAGATGGACGGGCTCGCGCTCCTGGCCGCCATCCGCGCACGCGCGCCGCAGCTGCCCGTCGTGCTGCTCACAGCGCGCGGCACCGAGCGCACCGCCGTCGCCGCGCTCAAGGGCGGCGCGTTCGACTACCTGACGAAGCCCTTCGACGTCGACGAGCTCGCGGCGGTCGTCGATCGCGCGGCCGAGGTCGCCACGCTGCGCGCACGCGATCGACGCGGCGCGGCCGAGCGATGGCTCGGTCAGCAGGTGGTCGGTCGCTCGCGGGCGATGGAGAAGCTCTGGGCGAGCGTCGAGCGCCTCGCGGCGCGCGAGGTGCCCGTGCTCGTGATCGGAGAGACGGGCACCGGCAAAGAGCT
>CAYSCF010000075.1:0-24074 GCA_964429305.1 uncultured Sandaracinaceae bacterium
CTTCCGGTGACGATCCTGAGGCACGCGATCCTCATCGGGGACTCGAAGACGGGCGAGATCGATCGCTTCGAAGGACCCTATCTTCTCGTGATGTTGATGCTGAGCGCGCCGGTCGATCTCCGCGTTCCGCTTCCGGGCAGCGGCGACGTCGCGCTCAACCTGGTGCCGATCGACTACGTGGTGGATGCGGGCTGGTCGATCGCGCGTGACGTGCGCTCGAAAGGCCGCACGTTCCATCTCGTCGATCCACGGCCGGCCACGGCGCGCGAGGTGTTCGAGCTCATCGCGCGCTCGGCAGGCCGTCCTTCGCCGCGCGGGTCGGTGCCGACGAATCTGGCGACCGCCCTGCTGCGGACGCCCGGGCTCGAGCGATTCGCCAACGTGCCGCGCACGTTCCTCGAGCAGCTCGCGACCGAGGTGACGTACGACGATCGCGGAGCGAGAGAGATCCTCGGCGCCGACGGGCCGACGTGCCCGCGCTTCGCCACGTACGTGGACGTGATGGTGGAGTTCGTCCGTCGTCAGCAGAGCGAGCGCAAGGCGCAGCGCGACGTGCGTGAGGCGGAAGCCGACGACCCGCTGGCCTGAGCTAGGGCTTCAGCACGAGCAGCGTGTGCCATGGGCCGAGCGTGCGATCGGCCTCGACCGAGAGGCCAGCGCGCGCGGCGCACTCGAGCAGATCGTCCGAGTGGTACATGCGCGACGTCCCGTTCGCGATGCACGCGAAATAGAGCGAGAGACCGTGCAGCGAGACCTGCGCCGACTCGGCCGGCTGACGATCCCAGAAGCTCTCGACCACGTAGATGCGCCCCGTCTCGTTCAACGCGGCCCGCCCGCGCCCGAGCAACGCGACGATGTCGTCGTGCGCGAAGCAATCGAGGAATTGGCTCATCCAGACGGCGTCGAACGAGGTCGGGAACGCCTGCGAGTGATCGAGCAGGTCGATCGCGCGCGTCGTGATGCGCTCGCCGAGACCGGCCGCCTCCGCGCTCGCGCGTGCGATCGCGATCTCGCCCGGATGATCGAGGATCGTCACGTCCATCGCGCGCGCCGCCTGCAGCGCGAACCGACCCGTGTTGCCGCCCACGTCGAGCAATCGGTGCACGCCGCGCTGCACGAGCATGCGGACCGCGCGCGGGAACACACCATCGGAGTAGTGGTGATCGAACGCGTACCAGCTCTTGCGAATCGCCGGCGGCAGCTCGGGCACGCCCTCGTAGATCGTCGCCCAATCACCGAGCGTCGACAGACCCGCTGGCCGTCCTTCGCGCAGCGACTCTTCGAGATGGAAGGCGCCGCGGTAACAGACGTCGTGCGTGAAATCGAGGTTCACGCGCGTCCGCTCGTCGTGCAGCAGCGCGACGCCCGGGCCTCGCAGCGCATATCGCTCGGCCTCGAGCGAGACGACCTCGAGCGAGAGACACGCTTCGAGCAGAAGCCGCACGGCGTAGAGCGAGTGACCGGTCTCGCGCGCGACGTCGCGAGGCGTCAGACCGGCGCTGCCGGCGCGATCGAGCGCCGCGAGCACGCCCATGTCGCGCGCCGAGCGCACTGCCTGGAACAAGAGTGGCGCGAAGGCGATTCGCTGCGCTGTCACGTAGTCGTCCGCCGAAGGACGGACCGGCACTTCCTCGATCATCGCCGGAGCATAGTGCTTCGCGCCGCGCGGCGCGCCCACGTTCGCGTCAGCCGAAACGGCCCGTGATGTAGTCCTCTGTCTTGCGCTCGCGCGGGCGCGTGAAGACCTCGTTCGTCACGCCGTGCTCGATCAGCTCGCCCATGTAGAAGAACGCAGTGAAATCGCTCACGCGCGCTGCCTGCTGCATCGAGTGCGTGACGATGATGATCGTGTACTTCTCGCTGAGCTCGCGGATGAGCTCTTCGATGCGTGCGGTCGCGATCGGATCGAGCGCCGAGGCGGGCTCGTCCATCAGGATCACCTCGGGCGCGATCGCGAGCGCACGCGCGATGCAGAGCCGCTGCTGTTGCCCGCCCGAGAGCGAGAGCGCCGACTCGTCGAGGCGGTCTTTGACCTCGTCCCAGAGCGCCGCGCCACGCAGCGACTTCTCGACGGCTTCGTTGATCGTGCTCTCGCGCTTCTCGCCGTGGATGCGCAGACCGAACGCGACGTTCTCGAAGATGCTCTTCGGGAAGGGGTTGCTGCGCTGGAAGACCATGCCGACGCGGCGGCGGACCTCCACTGGGTCGACCTTCGGCGCGTAGATGTTCTCGCCGTCGAGCAGGATCGTGCCTTCGACGCGGCAGCCGTCGACGAGATCGTTCATCCGGTTGAGCGAGCGCAGGAACGTGGACTTGCCGCAGCCGCTCGGCCCGATGAGCGCGGTGACGTGATGCTCGCCGATCGGCAGCGACACCTTGGAGATCGCGCGCTTCTCGCCATAGAAGACGCTCACGTCGCGCGTGTCCACCTTCAACGTCGTGGAGGGCTCGGAGGCGTCGTTCATCGGCTCACGCTGCGTACTTCGCGCGGGTGCGGCTGCGCAAGATCACCGCGACGAGGTTGAGCGAGAACGTCAGCAGCAAGAGCACGGTGACGGTCGCGAAGAGGACGGGCCGCGCTTGATCGACGTTGGGGCTCTGCGTCGAGAGCGCGAAGACGTGGTAGCCGAGGTGCATGAACATGTCGCGCAGATCGGTCGGCAAGTAAGGCAGAAAGTTCGCTGCGCCGGTGAAGATGATCGGCGCGACCTCGCCCGCGCCGCGGCTGACGGCGAGGATGACGCCGGTGAGGATGCCGCTCGAAGCCTGTGGCAGCACGATGCGCACGAGCGTCTGGAATCGCGTCGCGCCGAGGCCGATGGCCGCGAGCCTCAGATCGCGCGGCACGTTTCGCAGCGCCTCTTCGGTGGTGACGATCACGACGGGCAGCGTGAGCACCGCGAGCGTGAGCGACGACCAGATCACGGCGGGCTGACCCCATACCGGACCTTCGTCGGGCCCGTAGAGCATCGAGTCCATCCCGCGACCGATGAACATCACGAAGAAGCCGAGGCCGAAGAGGCCGAAGACGATCGACGGAACGCCCGCGAGGTTCTGCACGGCGGCGCGGATGATCGATGCGAGCATCGAGTGCGGCGGCGCGTACTCGCTGAGATAGATGCCCGTCGCGATCCCGATCGGCACGCCGATCACCGTCATCAGCAACGTGAGGATCACCGTGCCGTAGATCGCGGGGAAGATGCCGCCGCCCATCATGTCGGCGGTCGGTGACTCGGTGAGGAACGTGGCCGAGAGATGCGGCGCGCCCTCGAAGATCACCTGGCCGAGCATCACGCCCGTCGTGCCGAGGATGAGCACGACGGCCGTGAGCGAGAGCCCTGCGAGCACCCAGTCTGCGCCCGTGTAGCGCATCAGCGGCCGCCCGCGGTGAGATGTCGGTGCAAGCGCTCCACGATGATCGCGCCGAGGCGATTGAGGACGAACGTGACGACGAAGAGCACGGCGCCGAGCAGGAAGAGCACGCGCCAGTGCGCATCGCCTTGGGTGACCTCGCCGAGCTCGGACGCGATCGTCGCGGTCACGGTGCGCGCGCTCGCGCCGGGAGAGAACACGTCCATCACGGCGGCGTTTCCCGATGCCATCAGCACGACCATCGTCTCGCCGATCGCGCGGCCGAGGCCGAGGATCACGGCGGCGGCGATGCCGGGCAACGCGGCGGGCACGACCACCCGCATCACGACCTGGTGCTTGCGCGCGCCCAGCGCGAGCGCGGCAGCCTCGAGCTCTTTCGGCACGGCGCGCAGCGCATCTTCGGCGATCGTGAATACCAGCGGGATCACGGCGAGCGAGAGACCGATCGCGGCGACGAGCGCGTTGAGCCGGTACGTCAGACCGAACAGGTCCTGAACGACGGTCGCGACGACGATCAGCGAGAAGAAGCCGAGCACGACGCTAGGAATGCTCGCGAGCAGCTCGATCGCGGGCTTCAAGATCTCTCGCGCGCGACGCGGCGCGTACTGCGAGACGTAGATCGCCGCCAGGATCGCGAGCGGGACGGCGATGAGCATCGCGAGGATCGTGACGCGGAGCGTGCCGAGGAAGAGCGGCACGACGTTCATCTTCGGGATGTCGCCGACGGGCTGCCAGAGATAGGTGGCAGTGTCGTGACCGGGCCACACCCGCGGGAGGGCGAGGGCCGACAGCCCTCCGATCTCGTCCTGCGCATCGTGCTCCCAGAAGAGCGGGAGCGCTTCTTTCGCGATGAAGACGAAGATGAGGACGATCGCCGCGACGGCCGAGAAGGCGAGGACGCGGATGATCGCCTCGGCGATCCGATCGGTCAGCGGGGCGCGGAAGCCGGTGCCGAGCTTCGGGCGCGGCGGACGCGAGGCGGCCTCGGTCTTCTCGGTCGAGACCGCACGCGCCACCTCGGCTTCGCTCGCACCGTTCATCATCAGCTCGGCGGCGTCGTCGGGGGCGCCGTCGGCGCCGGCGCGGTGGGTGCAGCGTCGTGCGGGAGCGGGTAGTAGCCGGCCTCTTGGACCAACGCTTGACCGGCGGGCGTGACGACCCACGCGAGGAACTCGGCCGACAGTCCGCTCGGCTCGCCCGCGGTGTACATGAAGAGGTAGCGCGAGATCGGGTACGACCCGTCGAGCGCGTGCTCCATCGTCGGCGCGATGGGCTCACCGCCGTTCGCGATCGGGAGCACCCGCACGCCCTCGGCGTAGCCGATGCCGCCGTAGCCGATGCCGTTCGGATCGTGACTGACCGCGTTGATCACGGCGGCCGTGCCCGGAAGCGTCTGGGCCTGCGCCGCGAAGTCGGCGTCGTGGAGCACGTGCTCCTTGAAGTACGCGTACGTGCCCGAGTTGTTCTCGCGGCTGTAGAGCACGATCGGTGCGTCGGGCCCGCCCACGGCCGACCAGTTCGTGACCGAGCCCGTGAAGATCTGCGAGAGCTGCTCCATCGTGAGGCTCTGCACGGTGGACGCCTGGTTCACGTACACGGCGAGCGCATCGATCGCGACCCGCGTCTCGTGCGGCGCCGCGTGCTGGCGCGTCTGCAGATCGGCCGTCTCTCGCGCGCTGATCGGGCGACTGGAGTCGGCGATGTCGGTCGTGCCGTCGAGAAGCGCCGCGATGCCGGTGCCCGAACCGCCGCCCGAGACCTGGATCGTCGTGCCTTCGTGCGCGTGCATGTATCCCTCGGCGAAGCGCTGCGCGAGGATGACCATCGTGTCGGAGCCCTTGAGGCTGAGCGTGCCGCCGCGCGCCGTGCTGGCCGCGGGCCCGCCACTCGCCGTCGTCGCGGGCGGTGCCTCGTCGCTACGTCCGTGACCGCCGCTGCACGCGATCGCCATCGCAGCGAGGCACGTCGACACAAGCGCAGGAACCCAGACACGTCGAGTCATGGACGAAGCCTCTCGTTGGAAGACGCGCCTTCGATAACCCACTCATGTGACGCGGGCGTGACGGCGTGGTTCGCAGGTGCCCTTTCTCACGCCGGACACGACGTCGAGGTCACACAAGGCGCCGTCCCGACGCTTCGACGTCACATGATTGCCACACGACATCGGCAAACACGCGGTCGTGGACACACGCATTCGATCGATTCGTCACGTCGTGCTCGCAGTCGTCGCCACGCTGATGCTGGCGGACCCACTCGTGGCGCTCGCTCAGGCTCCTCAGGAGGAGCCTGCGGTCCCCGGGTCCGAGCAGCCGGCCGCGCCGGTCGAGCCGACGAGCGAGGCCGTCATCGAGCCTCCGATCGAGGCTCAGCACGAGGTGCCGGACACGGGCGCGAGCGGCGCCGTGACGTCGCCGCCAGAGTCGGAGGAGTTCGTAGCGCCGCCCCAGCTCGTCGCTCCGGTCGCGTCCACACCCGTGCAGGCACCCGCGCCGCCCGTCCCCGCCACGGGTGACGTTCGTGTGCACTTCGAGCCCGGTCAGGGCCTGCAGATCACGAGCAACGACGGCCGCTTCGAGCTCATCGTCCGTGCGCGCGCGCAATTCGTCGCGACGCTACGCCATCAGGACGGTCAGGACTCGGGCATCGATTTCGAGCTGCGCCGTGCGCGCATCTACTTCCAGGGCGCGCTCTTCGATCCGAACATCCGCTTCACGCTGCAGCTCGGCGTCTCGCCTTCGTGCAGCGACATGGGCAACAACTTCGCCGGCAACTCCTGCGTGGGCCCGCAAGCGACGGCCCCGACCGCGCTCACCGGCTTCTCGCCTCGCTGGTCACCTCTGCTCGACTGGTACGTCGAGCTGCGTCACCTGCGCGAGCTCAACGTGCGCGTCGGCCAGATGATCCCGACCTTCTCGCGCACCTTCACGATCAGCGACGCGAACTACCAGTTCATCGATCGGTCGCTCGAGGACGGCGAGTTCAACCTCGATCGCACGTTCGCGATCGAGCTGCGCTCGACCGACTTCGCCGGTCTCGGTTGGCTCCGCTACTACGCGGGCGTCATGAGCACGCAGGGCCGCGACATGCCCTTCGCGCCTGATCTGCACCTCGGATACTACGCGCGCATCGACGTCAATCCGTTCGGCTTCTTCAACGACTACGCGGGCGCCGATCTCGCGCGCAACGTCGATCCGCGGCTCTCGATCGGCGCAGGCTACGCGTTCCTCGATCACGCGCCGTTCGATCGCGGAACCATCGGTGTCATCCCGCTGGATGGCGGCACGACCGACACGCACGTCGTCACCGCCGACTTCGTGTTCATGTGGCAGGGCTTCTCGCTCACCGGCGAGTGGGCGATGCGTCAGGCGACGCGTCACCAGGGCACGACGAACGATCCGATGACGATTATGCCGTATGCGTCACCGACGCTCGGCCGCACGGGCTTCGGCATGCAGGCGATCACGGGCGTGATGCTCGGCGATCTGCCGCTCGAGATCTCGGCGCGCGCAGGCATGCTGCGTCACATGAACGCGCTCGACGGCGGCGCGCACTCGGCGATCCTCGATCAGAACGAGCTCGGCGGCGGCATCAACTGGTACATCCAGGGCCATCCGCTGAAGCTCTCGCTCTGGTTCACCGACGTCTGGCGCGACGACGGAACGGGCAGCTCGGGCACGCAGGTCGTGCGCTTGCAGTTCCAAGCGACGCTCTAATCGAATAGGGCGCGCAGATCGGCGCGGCGGACTTTGCCTGCTCCGTCGCGCGGCAGCGCATCGACGACGCGCACGCGGCGCGGCAGCACGACAGGCTCGAGGAACGGCACCAGCGCGTGACGCACGCTGCGCGCGTCGCGATGCTCCTTCGAGACGACGACCGCCCAGACCTCGGTGCCGCGCGCGCCGCCGACCTCGACCGCGATCACGGCGGCATCGTCGATGCCCGGGACCGCGAGCAAGCGGTGCTCGACCTCGGCGATCGACACGCGCGTGCCGCCGATCTTGAGCACGCCGTCGACGCGCCCGAGCAGACGGAATCCGTCCTCGCCCACGCGCTCGACGCGATCGCCGGTCGGGAACGGACGCGGCGCGCCGGGATCGACGAAGGGCGAGTCGACCAGCAAGCGCTCGTCGTCGCCGATCGCGATCGTCACGCCGGTGAAGAGCGTCCACGGGTCGTCGGGATGACTGCGGTGGCCGATCCCGCCCGTCTCGGAGCTCCCGTACGCGGACGTGACGCGCCAGCCGAAGCGCGCGAGCAGATCGTCGTACGTCTCGCGCGGCAACGGCGCGCCGGAGGAAAAGACCCGATCGAGCACCGGCAGTGCGCCCGCGTCGAGCGATCGCAGCGCCCGCAGATGCGCTGGCACGCTGACGAGCGCGCGCGCTCCGTCACGGCGCACGAGCCCCGCGAGCGGCTCGCCGTGCAGGACGGTCTCGCGCGCGAACGACGCTCCGGAGACGAGCGGCAAGAGGACACCGAAGAGCAGTCCGTAGACGTGATGCGGCGGGACGGTCGCGATGATCGGCGTGCCCGGACCGATCGCGAACATGCCTCGCAACGTGTCGGCCTCGCCGATCAGCTGTCCGGCCGTCTTGGGGCAACGCATCGGCGTTCCGGTCGTGCCGCTGGTGTAGACGTCGACCATCGGCTGGCTCGGATCGAGCGGTGCGAGCGGTGCGAACGGGACGGGAACGGTCTTCTCGAGGATCCCGCGCAGATCGATCCCGAGCATCCCGGAGCGATCGTGCAGAACGGTGACGACGTTCTCGCGATGTCGGATCTCGCGGACCATCTCGGGCTGCGCGCTCGGCGGGAGCGCCGCGATGGCGCCGCGGATCGTGCAGGCGACCAGTGCCGCCGCGAACACGTAGCGATCGTCCGCGACGAGCACGACCTCGCGGCCGGCGATGTCGCCCGGCATGGCGCGCGCGATGGCGTGCGCATCCGAGAGCAGCTCGCCCGCCGTTCGCGAGACGATGCCCGTCGCCACGAGCGCATCCGCCGTATGCCGCGAGAGCAGACCGGGAAGAACGGGCGTGCTCAGCCCCATGGGCCCGGACGGGAGCGGCCGCAGCGCGTGAGGCACAGCGTCGAAGGGTTAATCCGACTTGCGCGGACGCGCACGGAGAGACACACGAGGCCCCATGCAGACCCGCCACCTGGGCCGGACCGAAGTCCGCGTGTCCGAGATCGCGCTCGGCACCTGGGGCCTGGCCAGTGGCGCGTATGGCGAGGTGAGCGAGGCACGCTTCGAAGAGACCGTGCGCGCGGCGTGGGACGCGGGCGTGACGACCTTCGATCTCGCGCCGCTCTGGGGCCACGGCGCTAGCGAGCGCGTCACCGCCAAAGCACTGGGTAAGAACCTCTCCGACGCGGTGCTCGTCACGCGCGTCGGTCAGGTCGAGAGCGGCGATCGCTTGCTCGCGCAGTTCGACGCGATCGCGGTCGGTGCGGCCATCGATCTGAGCCTCGAGCGCATCGGGCGCGACTGGGTCGACGTCGTGCTGCTCCACAATCCACCGGCGTCGGCGCTCTCGACCGACCGGTTCTCGCGCGGCATCGGCGCCGCGATGGCGTCGGGCAAGGTGCGCGCGTGGGGCGTGAGCACGAGCTCGGTCGACGGCGCGCGCGTCGCGATGAAGCTCGGCGCCCAAGCGATCTGTCTGCCGTTCAACGTGCTCGCGCCCGACGACGTCGAAGAGCTGGTCCCGATGCTGAAGGAACAAGGCGTCGGCGTGCTCGCGCGCTCGCCGCTCGCCTACGGGCTGCTCGGAGGCCGCTTGAAGTCGGCTGCGCAGCTCGGCGTCGAAGATCACCGCCGCGAGCGATGGAGCGAGGCCGCGCTCGGCAAGCGTCTCGAGCGCGTGGAAGCGCTGACGAAGATGGCCAAGGACGGCGACGTCGCCGATCTCGCGCTGCGCGTCGTGCTCTCGAACCCGTTCGTGTCGAGCGCGCTCGTCGGCGCGCGATCGCCCGAGCAGATCGCGAGCGCCGCGCGCGCCGGCAAGGACGGCGCGCCTTATCTGGAGAACCTCTTGCTCAAGCAGATCGCGGCGCTACCTCGCTGACGACGACGCGAGAGATCACTCGCTCGCGCCCTCGTACATCGCGTCGATCTGCGCGGCGAACGCAGCCGCGACCTTGTTGCGCTTCACCTTGAGCGTCGGCGTCAGCTCGCCCGTATCGATGCCCAGCGGTCGCGTGCCGATCGCGAACTTCTTCACCTGCTCGACCTTCGCGAGCTTCTCGTTCGCCGCGTCCACGGCGCGCTGGATCTCGGCGCGCACGTCGGTGTTCGTCGCCGGATCGCCCGTCGCGCCGCGTTCCTGCATCCACTTCTTGGTGACGTCGGGCTCGAGCCAGACGAGCGCGCTGAGGAACTTGCGACGATCGCCGATGACGACGGCCTCGGCGACGAGCGGACAGAGCTTGAGCAGCTCTTCGATGTTCTTCGGCGTGATGTTCTTGCCGCCCGCCGTGATGATGATCTCCTTCTTGCGGCCCGTGATGTGGAGGAACCCGTCCTCGTCGAAGCGACCGAGATCGCCCGAGCGGAGCCATCCGTCCGGCGTGAGCGCCTCGTTCGTCGCGACCTCGTCCTTGAAGTACCCGGCGAAGACGTTGCGCCCCGAGACGAGGATCTCGCCGTCGTCGGCGATCTTCACGGTGACGCCCGCGAGCGGAGGGCCGACCGATCCGACTCGCGTACGCCCCGGGAGGTTGAACGACGTCGGGCCGGTGTCCTCGCTCTGTCCGTAGATCTCCTGGATGAACACGTCGAGGCTCGCGAAGAATGCGATCACCTCTTTGCCGATCGGCGCGGCGCCCGAGACGAGCACGGTGGCCTGATCGAGACCGATCGCTTCCTTGAGCGGCGTGAACACGAGCCGGTTCGCCGCGCGGTGCTCGAGCGCGAGCACGCCGCTCGGCTCGCGGCCGATCGCGCGTAGCGCCGAGACCTTCGTGCCGACGCCGCGCGCCCACGACGCGATGCGCGCCTTCGCGCCCGTCGCCGCGTGCATCTTGCTCTCGATCGCTGCGTGGAACTTCTCCCAGATGCGCGGAACGCCGAAGAAGAGCGTGGGACGCACTTCCTTGAGGTTGTCTGCGAGCTTGTCGATCGACTCGGCGAAGTACACCGCGCTGCCGCCGGTGATCGGTCCGTGGATCGTGCACACCTGCTCGGCGATGTGCGACAGAGGCAGGTAGCTGAGCGTGCGGCTCTCCGGTCCCAGATCGTTCACGCCCTGGAGCGCCGCGGCGGTCCACGCGAGGTTGTCGTGCGTGAGCATCACGGCCTTCGGCGGGCCCGTCGTGCCCGACGTGTAGATGAGCGTCGCGAGGCCCTTCGGTTCGAGCGCTTCCACGCGCGCCGCGACCTCGCTCTCTTGCGTGGTGCCACCGCGCGCGAGGAACGCATCCCAGTCGTAGAGCTTCGGCCCGCCCTCGGGCGAGGCGGGCGCCGTCGCGCCGCGCATGAACACCACGTACTTCAGCGCGGGCAGCTCGCTGCGCTTCTTCTCGATCTTCTGCCACTGCGCGTGGCTCTCCACGAGGACGAGCGGCGCCTCCGAGTGATGGGCGATGTACTGCACCTCGTCGGGCGAGCACGTCGTGTAGATCCCGGCCGGCGCGCCGCCCGCGCACATCGCCGCGAGGTCGAGGATCACCCACTCGGGCTTGTTGAAGCCGAGGATGCACACGCGCTGGCCCGGCTCGAAGCCCAGCGCGATGAGCGCGCGCGTCGCTTGGCTCACCTCGTCGGCGTACTGGCGCCACGTGCGCGCCTTCCACACGCCGTGCTCCTTCACGAGGTACGCGCTGCGCTCCGGCTGCTTCTTGGCTTGCTCGAACAACCGTCGGGGAATCGTGTCGGCCATGGGGCCGAGGATTCTACTCGCCGGTCTTCTTCTTGAGGAAGCGGAGGCAATCGAGCAGGCCGGCCTTCAGATTGCGCAGCGTTCGCACCCCCGAGAGGTCCGCGCCGAGTGTCGCGAGCGTCTGGGCGACCGAAGGCGAGATCCCGGTGAGAACGCAGCGCGTCCCGAGGAGCGATGCGGCGCGGACGATCTTCAAGAGCGTGTCGGCCGTCGCGGTGTCGATCACGTCGACGCCGGTGACGTCGACGATGACGCATCGCGCCCGCGTCTCGGCGATCGCTTCGAGCAGGTCGGTCATGATCTCCAGGCTGCGCCGCGAGTCGACGACGCCGACGATCGGCAGGACGAGCACGTCGTCCCAGATCTCGATCACCGGTGTCGTGAGCTCGCGGATCGCCTCGGCCTGCTGGGCGATCGTGAGCAACTTCTGCTCGAGCTCTTGCCGCTGCTCACGGTTCTTCTGCGCCGTCTGACGCAGATCCACGATCAGGAAGTTGATGCCCATCTCGAGCCCGGTGAGCACGTCGTCGGTCGCCGAGAGCGGGAGCTTCTGCTCGAGGTCGCCCTCGGCGACGCGCGCGAGAATCTCCTCGGCGCGCCGCAGACGAAGCTCGAAATCGTCACTCACGGCGATCACCAGCTCACGCGATACGTGCACGCGAGCGCGCCCTCGTGGCGGCATCCACCGGGCAAGTGCTCCACGTTCGAGGCCGGCTCGAAGCGGCGCGCGATCGTCTCGATGATCCCGAGGTCGAACGCGCACGGATAGGGGTTGTCGAGCCGCATCGTGCCGGTGCGCGCGTGATCGAGCTTCCAGTGGTAGCCGCCGATCCGGCCGACCGCTTCCGCGCTGTGGTTCATGTAGTAGGCGGTGTTCACGAGCTCCATGCCCTTCTCGATCGTGTCGATCCCGGGCGGGAACACGGCCTTGTCGAAGATGAACGAGCCCACCTTGCGCATGAACGGCGCGCCGAACTGATCCTGCAGCTCGCGCATCGCGCCGAGGAACGCGACGGCCGCGAATCGCGTCTCCGGATCGGTGCCGATGGTCACCACGCCGAGATGACGCGCCACCACTTTCTCGCCGCGCGTTCGGTACGCACCGAATGCAGCGACGAACGAATCGATCACGCCACGCGTGACCGTGATGCCGAGATCGGGAAGATCGAACTCCTTCATGCGGGTCTCCTCTCTTTCGCTGTCATCGACGCGCAATCGCTCGGATGGCGCGAACCTCGGTGCCCCGCGGCGATGTGGGCAGAATCACGACATCGTCCATCGCGCGACGCACGGCACCGAGGCCGGACCCGAGCCCGTCGCGCGGATCGTCGAGCGTGCGAGCGCGCCCGTCCGACCATCCATCGCGCATCGCGGCTTCGACGTCGGCGATGCCGGGACCTCGATCGCGCGCGACGAGCTCGATGTGCGGCAGAGGCGAGGCCACGAAGCGGACGATCACGCTCCCGCCGCCGCCGTGGCGCACGACGTTGGACGCGAGCTCGCTGGCCGCCGTCGCGATCTCCATGGCGCCCTTCTTCGGGACACCGGCCGCGCGCGCGATGCGTGTCGCGACCGCGGCGCACGAGAAGCGATCGCGCGCGTCGACACACTGCACGACCTCCTCGATCGCGGCGTCGCTCACGCGGCGCTCCGGGCGGGGTAAGCTGCCCGCACGTGACGGGCATCGGCATCGCGACGCGTCCTGCTCGCAACGAGACCGCCAACGGTGATCGCGCCGTCCACGTGATGCACGGCGACGTCACCATCTTCGGCGTGATCGACGGGCTCGGCCACGGACCGAAGGCGGAGGAAGCTGCGCTCGCTGCGATGGCCGCGATCGAAGGTGCAGCCGAGCGCGACGTGTCTTCGCTCTTCGACGTCACGCACGCCGCCCTCCGCGGCACGCGCGGCGCGGCCATGACGCTCGTCGTCGTGAGCGGCAACGCGTGCGAGGCCATCGGCGTCGGCAACGTCACGCTGCGCACGCGCCAGGTGCGCGGTCTCTCGCTCGCTTCCACCCCGGGCGTCGTGGGCGGACAGATGCGCACGCTGCGCATCGCGCGCGGAGAGATCGAACGCGGCGCGCGTCTGGTGATCTTCTCGGACGGCATCTCGAGCCGCACGCCCATCGCCGACTACGACGGCGAGCGGCCTGCCGACGCCGCGCGTCGCGTCCTGAGCGAGCACGCGCTCCATCACGACGACGCGACCATCCTGATCGCCGATCTCTGACGCGCGCCGCGCGCTCACAGCGCGAGCTCGGCTTCGATGCGCGTGCCGTTCGCGCCCGTCTGCAGATCGAAGCGTGTTGCGAGACGCTTCACGCCCGCGATTCCCTTGCCGAGCCCGGTTCGGCTCTTGTAGGTCCCCGACAAGATCGCATCGACGTCGGCGATCCCCGGCCCGCGGTCGACGGCGACGATCGCGAGCGCGGGGGGTGGCCCGGCCATCGGCTTCAGCTCGATCACGCCCGAGCCCGCGTACGCGACGATGTTGCGCGAGAGCTCGCTCGCGACGGTCGCGACGCGCTGGGCGATGTAGCCGGTACCACCGAGCGTCATCGCGATCTCACGCGCGCGAAGGCGTGCCCGAGAGATGTCAGCTTCGCTCGAGACGCCGATTCGCTCGAGCTCGATCGTCATCGCTTCCGTGCGCGAGAGCGTGGCGAGCTCGGCGAGCGCCGCCGACTGCAGCGCAGGATCGACGAAGAGTCGGACCCCGCCCTCGATCTTCTCGCGCAGTGCCGGCAGGTTCGCTTGCGTGAGCTGGCCTTCCGGCACTTGGATCGCGGCCTGCGCCTTGCGACGCAGCGACTGCGCGAGGATCTCCGACATGTAGCGACGCAGCACGAGCGTGACGCGCTGCTCGAGCCCGCCGGGTGCGATCACGACGTCGTCTCGTTCGTGCGGCGCGCGCCGCGGCGCATGCACCACTCGAGCGCGTGCGCGAGGTTGCGCAGCGTCACGATGCCGCCGAGATCGACGCCCATCGAGACCATCGTCTGCGCGACCGACGGGCGAATGCCGGTGATCACGCACTCGGCGCCGAGCATGCGGACCGAGCGCGCCAGCGCGACGAAGCGATCGGCGGTGCCCGTGTCGAGCACTTCGACGCCCGTCAGATCGACGATCACGTATCGCGCGCGGCGCGTCGCGACCTCGCTCAGCAAACGCTCGGTCATCTGGGCGCTGCGCTGCGTGTCGACCAGACCGATCACCGGCAGGGCGAGAACGTCACGCCAGAGCTCGAGCACGGGCGTGGAGAGCTCATCGAGCGCGACGCGCAGTCGATCGATGAGCTCCTTGTTCTCGCGCTCGGCCGCCACCAGCGCGGCCCGACGTGCTTCGAGGCGCTCGTGCACGCTCGCCTCGCGGGTGACGTCACGGAAGATCGAGATCGCGCCGCCATCGGGCAGAGGGAACGCACTGATCGAGAGCCAGACGCCGTCGGGATGATCGGCGCTGCGCATGTAGATGCGCTGGTTGTGCACCGCCATGCGCGTCTGGAGCGTGACGACGAGCGGGAGCTCGTGCGTCTCGAAGCGGGTCGTCTTGTCCGGATGGAAGAGACCGAACTGTTCGGCCCACTGGTCCATGCCGCGATCCTCCCCGTTGCCGAAGATGGCCATCCCGGCCGGGTTCACGTCCATCGCTCCCGAGGGCGTCATGATCGCGATCCCGTCGGGGCTGTGATCGAAGATCGTCTTGAAGAGCGCCTTGCGCTCGGCGAGCTGCGCTTCGGTGATCGTCATGTGGAAGCTCCGTTCCTGCGGGCGCGCTTCTCGTCGAGCGCGCGGCTGTGGGCGAAAGTCTCCTCCAGGGCGCTCCGCAGCGTCGCGTGCGTCTGGATGCCGCCACCGAAACGCACGCCGAGATCGACGAGCGTGCGTGCGACGGCCGGAGAGAGACCGGAGAGGAAACAGCGCGCGCCGAGCAGCTCGACGGCGCGGGCGATCCGCGCGAAGCGATCGGCCGTGCTCGTGTCGAGCACTTCGAGGCCCGTGACGTCGACGATCACGACCTTCGCCTGCGTACGAACGACTTCCGAGAGCAGACGCTCGGACATGGCCACGCTGCGCTGCGTGTCGACCACGCCGATGACCGGCAGCACGAGCACGTGCTCCCAGACCTCGAGCACGGGCGTCGATAGCTCGTCCAGCGCGAGACGGAGTCGCTCGATCAGCGATCGGTTCTCGGCCTGGCGCGCGTCGAGGTCGGCGACGCGCTGGGCCAGCTCGGCCTCCATCGCGACGCGCTCGCCGACCTCCTGGAAGACCGAGATCGATCCCCCGCCCGCGAGCGGACGCGCGGTGGTCTGGATGTAGACGCCCTCGGGGGCGAGCTCGGAGACGATGCGCAGATCTTCGGCATCGACCTTCTCTCCGTACTTCATCGCACGGAAGCCCGCCGTCTCCTCGGCACCGACCTTCGTGCCATCGGCGCGGAAGAAGCCCCACTCCTCCTTCCACGAGTCGTCGCTCGGGCTGTTGGGCGCGAGGCGCATGATCTGCTCGCTCTGCGGGTTGAGCTGTGTCGTGCCGTCCGGCTTCAACACGACGACGCCGTCCTGGCTCTTCGTGAAGACCGCATCGAGCAATGCCTCGATCCGTGCGTGCTCCTGCTCGATCTCGCTCTTCGTTCCGTCCCTTCTTCGTCGCCGTGGAGCAGGTCGTTCTCGTCGTCCTCGTCCGTTTCGCTCACGTCGAGCCCCAGTCGCTCGAGCGCCGACTCGAGCCCGAGCGCGGTCTCGATTCCGTCGAGCCCGATCCCCATCTGATCGAGCGTCATGACCACGCCGGGCGAGAGCCCCGCGAGCACCGGCCGCGTTCCCATCAGGCGCGCGGCGCCCGCGATGCGCCCGAGGACCGCGCAGAGATGGCTGTCCATCAGCCAGACGCCCGAGGCGTCGATGACGAGACCGCGCGGGCCCCTCTGGCGAATCCGCTCGAGCAGCGTCGCCTGCAGCGTCTCCATCTGGCTGTCGGTCACGTCTCCTTGGAGCGGCACCACGAGCCTTCCCCAGAGCTCGATCACCGGAATCGTGTTGAGTCGTTCGTCCAATTCGTTCTCCTTCGCGAGGTGGTCGTCAGGAAGCGTCGTCGTCGTGCGGAACGGCGAGCGGCACGAGCGCGATCACGCGTCGAGCGTCGCGCTCGATCTCCGTGGTGATCACGGCTCCCGCGGTTACCGCCAACGTCGTCAGCGTCGGATGGATCTCGTCGCTTCCGCTCTCACCGAAGTCGCCAGCACCGCGGCTCACCACGCTCACGGTGACGTTCATGCCCTCGAGGCGGCTCTCGATCCGTATCGAAGCGTCGGGCGCACGCGGCACCGCGAGCGAGAGCGCGGCGTCGGCGACCATGCGCACGACCAGACGAACCAGATCGCTCTCGCGCGACGCGACGATGATCATCGGCATCGGCGCGACGGCGAACGTCGCGGCCTGTTCCACGTGGCGGCGCACGATGCGATCGACGGCGCTGAGCGTGTTCGAGAGCAGAGCGAACGGGCGCGACGTGGGAGGGGCGTCGAACGTCGGAACGGAAATACGCGGCCGAGAGGGCCGCGTCGGGCGATCGTCACTCATCACGCCGATGCCTTCAGCAGTCGACGTGCCAATCACCCTACTCGCGGAGCGGCACCGTTTCGACGGTGTGTTCGCGCGATCGTTGCGAGCACGGATTGTCGTGCTTCGAAAACGGAAAACCGTGCTCGACGATCACGACGAGCGGCGACGAGGCTCCGTCTTCTTCTCGATGCCGAAGGCTCGCATGCGATCCCGGAGCGTCGAGGGGCTGATCCCGAGGAGCGCGGCGGCGCCGCCCGTTCCACCGACGCGATACTCGGCCTTCTCGAGGGCGAGCCGGAGGTTGCTCCGCTCGAGCGCGCGGAGCTCGGTGTCGGTGCGGATCATCTCGAGACCCACATCCTCCGGAGTCGGACCGAAACGTGGGCCGAACGCGAGATCCAGTCGGAGCGGCGCTGCCGGCGAGAGCATGACCGAGCGCGCGATGAGCTGCTCGAGCTCGCGCACGTTGCCGGGCCAGTCGTAGCTCAGGAGCGTGCGCTGATCGGACGACTCGAGCGCGAGGTCGGATCGACCGAGGCTCGTTTGTGTGCGGCGGAGAAACGACGTCGCGAGCGGCACGATGTCGGCCGGACGCGCGCGTAGAGGCGGCACCGTGATCGGGAACGCTCCGAGCCGGTGATAGAGGTCGGCGCGAAATCGACCGGCCGTCACCTCGCGCGCGAGCGAGCGGTTCGTGGTGGCGACGACGCGCACGTCGAGCTTGCGCGGGGTCGAGTCGCCGAGGCGCACGATCTCCCCGTCGCTGAGGAGTCGAAGAAGCTTCGCCTGGAGCTCGAGCGGGATCTCGCCGACCTCGTCGAGCAGGAGCGTGCCGCGATCGGCCAGCTCGAATCGGCCGACGCGCTCGCCTGCGATGCCCGGCCAAGCGCCGGCCGTGTGTCCGAAGAACTCCCTCTCGAAGAGCTCTCTCGGGAGCGACGCGCAGTCGATCTTCACGAGCGGAGCCGTGGAGCGCCGGCTCCTCGCGTGGAGCGCGCGCGCGACGATCTCCTTGCCGACGCCGGTCTCGCCCTGGATCAGAACCGTCGCGTTGGTCGTCGCGACGGCGTCGACGTTGGCGAGCACCTCGATCAGCTCTCCGCTCACCGCGACGAGCTCGTCGACGTGGTACGCGACGCGGATCTCGTCGCGCAGATAGTCGCGCTCGCGCTCGAGCGCATGCTGGAGCCGCTCCACCTCCGCGTGAGCCGCGTTCCTCGCGAGCTCGGCACGCTCTCGGGCGATCGCATTCGCGAGCACCTCGCCCAGCGTCTTGGCGCGGGCCACGAGCTCGGGCGACCACGTGCGCTCTCGGTGACGCGTGTCGAGGCCGAGCGTGCCGAGCGTGATGCCGCCGGAGCGGACCGAGACCGAGATCAGCGAGCGGGCTCCCGCGAGCTCGAGGAGACGTCGCTCCGGCTCGGCCTCGGGCGGCAGATCGGCGATGCGCTCGACGACGAACGGCTCCGGATCGCGCGCTCGGCTGTAAGGATAGCGGCGCAGATCGATCGCACGCACCGGCTCACGCACGGGAGGCTCGCCGTCCTTGCTCCAGCTCGTGCGGACCCGTGCCTCGGTGGCTTCGTGATTCCACTCGTAGAGAAAGACGCGATCGACGTCGATCGTCTCTCCGATGTGGGCCAGCGCTCGCTCGATCGCCTCGCCCATGCCTTCGGCGCCCGTTGGAACGAGGCTCGAGGAGACGTCCGCGACGAGGCGATCGCAGCGCGCCACCTCGGCCGCGGCCGCATAGAGCTGCTGGTGATGGAGCGCGCTCGCGACCATCGATGCGACGAGCCCGAAGCGCGCGAGCACCATGGGCGTCCAAGGCCGATCCTCGGCGACCTGCTCGAACGACGCCACGCCGAGCATGACGCCTGCGACGCGCAGCGGGATCACGGCGATCGCGTGGATGCCGACCGCCTCCATCGCGGCCCGCTCCTGGCTCGCGGCGGCGGGCAGCTCGGCGCGCCGATACACGAGGACGTCGCTGCGACGCAGGATCTCGGCGCCCCACGGGAACTCCGACGCGGAGATCGCGCGCGACTCGTACGACGTCAGCTGCGTGAAGCGAGACCAGCGATGAGTCAGGCGATAGAGGCCCGTCGCGGGATCGGCGAGCCAGACGTGCACGCGATCGATGTCGTGCGCGCGCGCGGTCGTCTCGAGCGCGAAGACGACGGATTCGTCGATGCTCGTCGCGCTCGCGTCGACGAAACGCGCCGCGACCTGCACGAGCAGCTCTTCGAAACCATCCCCCGCTCTCACGGCGTCCACCCTCTCCGAGAGAAACGCAATCAGCGGGCGGACGCAAGCGGGGGGGCGCCGGTTTCTTCGTCGGGATCGTGCCCGGAGAGCGCCGTCATCACGTAGACGATCGGCGTCGCGACGAGGAACTCGAAGTCGATCTCGAGGCCGCCGGTGACCTCCCACGTCTGGCCGTCGAGGCCGGCGCGGCCGGTGCCGTAGAGCGCGACGCCGTGGGAGTAACAGTCGAAGTGATCGTAGGGCTGGTACGCGAGCCGCAGCGTGAGCACGCCGATGCCACCGTCGTGACCGTCCGGACGGGCTGCGAAGCCGGCGCCGAGCATCGCTTCGATCGCGAAGTCGTAACCGAGAGGGAGAAGCACGGCGACGCCGCCCGCAGCCTCGAAGGTACGGAACGTGGCGGTCCGCAGATCGATCGCGGGCCCGATGCGAAACCGCTGCGCCGACGCATCACCGATCAGGACCTCGGCGCGCGCGCCGAAGTCGAAGACTGCGTTCGTCGGGCGCTGCGCCGGGAGCTCGGCGCCGCCGCCGAGAAAGAGGCGCGAGCTGATCTGCGCATCGTATTGCGCCTCGGCGACGCTCGTTCCGACGAAGACGAAGACGAAGACGAAGACGAGCTTCACATCGTGAGCCACACGTAGCCGTGATCGAGCTCGACGTCGTGCGGACGAGACTGGTTGGCCGAGATCACCGAGAGCACCTGGTGACGCTCGGCCGCCATCGAGAGCGCGCCGGTCGCTCCCTGCGATCCGAGATCGCCGACCGTGCGGCCACCGATCGAGACGATGCGATCGCCCGCCACGAGCCCCGCGCGCCCCGCGGGCGAGTGCGGCTCGAGCGAGACGATCACGAGCTCGCTGCCGCGTACCTCGAAGCTGGTGATGCCGATGCCGCGATGCGCGTGCGGCTCGTCGAGATGGATCGTCAGGTACGACTCGCCCTCGAGCAGGATGCGTGCATCGACGCCCGGCAGCGCGTTCGCGGGCCGACCGTGGCCGCGGTAGATGCCGATCGGATCGGCGCCCACTGCGTCGCGGTCCCAGACCTCGAGCCGAAACCCCGCGTTGGGCGGGATCTCGATGTTGCGCGGCAGCGCCTCGTTCCACGTCGGGGTGATCGTGTTGTCCTGCGTGCTCGACTCGAACACGAGGACGTCGTCGCGATACACGCGCACGAACGGATCCGGCGGTCCGCCGCCTTCGTCCCAGTTCGAGTTGCCGCGGTTGCGCTCGTTCACCTGCGCGCTGACGATCGTCATCCAGTACACGTTCGAGGGCTCGCCCGGGCCTCCGGCCGTCGTGTGGACCTCCGAGAGCGAGGTCGAGCGACGCGGATAAGCGCAAGACGGCAGCGCGATCGCGGCGGCGACCAAGAGCGAGACGAGAGCGAGACGAACCATGGCGCGAGAATAGGCGGTTAAACGCCTACACGCCAAACCCGCGGCAGAAGAACGCTGTCGCCGGACGGCCGGCGATCAGCCGCGCGCGCCTTCGGCCTTCGCGTCGAGACGCGCCTGCGCCCAGTCCACGCGGCGCTGCAGCTCCTCGAACTCGCGGCCCTCGTACTCCTGACCGAAGCCAGCGAGATCGGCCTTGGCGCGCTCGAGATCGTTCTGCGCCGCCGCCTCGTCGATGTCCTTCGGCGCGAGGTACGCATCCGTCAGCATGAGCACCTTGTCGGTACCCGCTTCGACGAAGCCAGCGCTCACCGCCGCGACGCTCTGCTGGTTGCCCACGCGATAGCGCATGACGCCCGGCTTCATCGCGGCGAGCAGCGGAAGGTGGCCCGGCAGCACGCCGAACTCACCGTTCACGCTGGGCGCTTGCACGCTGTCGACCTTCGCGTTCAGCACGAGGCCGAGCGGCGTGGCGACTTCGAGAGTGAGGACGTTGTCGGCCATGGCCGATCAGTCCTTCATGGTCTCGGCCGCAGCCTTGACCTCGTCGATGTTGCCCTTGAGGTAGAAGGCCTGCTCCGGGATGTGATCGAGGGCGCCCGAGAGGATCTCCTCGAAGCCGCTGATCGACTCCTCGAGCGAGACGAGCTTGCCTTCCGCGCCCGTGAACTGCGCGGCGACGAAGAACGGCTGACTGAGGAACTTCTGGATCTTGCGCGCGCGATCGACCGTCATGCGGTCGTCCTCGCTGAGCTCGTCCATGCCGAGAATGGCGATGATGTCCTGCAGGTCCTTGTACTTCTGGAGCGTCTGCTGGACCTTGCGGGCGACACCGTAGTGGCGCTCGCCGATGATGCCGGGCGAGAGCATCGTGCTGGTCGAGTCGAGCGGGTCGACGGCCGGGTAGATGCCGAGCGCGGCGATGTCGCGCGAGAGAACGGTCGTCGCGTCCAAGTGCGCGAACGCCGTCGCGGGCGCCGGATCGGTGAGATCGTCGGCGGGCACGTAGATCGCCTGGACGCTCGTGATCGAGCCCTTGTTCGTCGAGGTGATGCGCTCCTGGAGCGCGCCCATCTCGGTCGAGAGCGTCGGCTGGTAACCGACGGCGCTGGGGATGCGGCCGAGGAGCGCCGACACTTCCGAGCCCGCCTGCGTGAAGCGGAAGATGTTGTCGACGAAGAGAAGGACGTCCTGACCCATCTCGTCGCGGAAGTACTCGGCGACCGTGAGGGCCGAGAGAGCGACGCGGGCGCGCGCTCCGGGCGGCTCGTTCATCTGGCCGTAGATCAATGCGGCCTTGTCGATGACGCGCGTCTTGCCATCGGCCAGGAGCGACTCCGTCATCTCGATCTTGAGGTCGGTGCCCTCGCGCGTGCGCTCACCGACGCCGGCGAAGCAGCTCACGCCGCCGTGCGCCTTCGCGACGTTGTTGATGAGCTCCATGATGAGGACCGTCTTACCGACGCCGGCGCCGCCGAACAGGCCGATCTTGCCGCCCTTACGATACGGAGCGAGCAGGTCGATGACCTTGATGCCCGTCTCGAAGACCTCGACCTTCGTCGACTGATCGACGAACGCGGGGGCCGCGCGGTGGATGGGCATGTACTTGTCGGTGACGACCTTCGGGCCGCCATCGACGGGCTCGCCGACGACGTTGAGGATGCGTCCGAGCGCGGCCGGGCCGACCGGCATCATGATGGGCGAGCCCGTGTTGCGGACTTCCTGGCCGCGGACGAGGCCGTCCGTCGTGTCCATCGCGACCGCGCGAACCGTGCCCTCGCCGAGGTGCTGGGCGACCTCGAGCACGAGGTTGTCCGCCTCGTTCGAGATGCCCTTGTTCGACACGCGCAGTGCCGTGAGGAGCTGCGGAAGCGTGCCGGGCGGGAACTCCACGTCCACGACCGGACCGATGACCTGCGTGATCCGACCTACCGTTGCCGTCTGCGTCATGCGTCGTTACCCAATTGTCTTCAGGCGCGGAACCGCTTGAAAAAAGCGGTCATCCGAGGCCCGGAAAGCGCGCGGCGTGTAGCACGCACCCCCGAGGGGGTCAACGCCGACGGCGCGCTCGGAGCACCACCATCGTGATCACGGCCAGCAGCGCGGTCGACGGTCCAAGCGCGCCGTCAGGGTGGGCCACGCCGCATCCACAGCCGCGGCTGGTCGCAGCCCCGGTGCTCGCGTCCGGGCCTGCGTCGAAGACCGCGGCATCGGGAAACGTGGACGGATCCGGCACCAGCGAGAAGTTCGACGTGACCGGCGAGGTCGTGACCTGCCCGTCGGTCGCCGTCACGCGCCAGAACCAGTGCCCTACGTGCAGCTGGCTCTCGTCCGCGCGCCACTCGGTGATGCCCATCAGCCCCTCGGCCTGCGGCGTCGAGCGCTGACGATCGGCGTCGAACGTCGTATTCGACGCGATCTCGAACGTGTACGTGATCGGATCACCATCCACGTCCGAAGCGTTCGCGATCGCGAAGTGGATCCCCCGGACGAGCAAGGGCTCGTCGACCGTCGGATAGAGCAGCGCGAGACCGGAAGGAGCGTGATCGTCGATGACCATCATCGACCACGTCTGCGTGTCGGAGCCGCCGTCTCCGTCGGACACGTCCACCGCGAAGGGCCGCGAGGTCCCGGGCGCGCTGATCTCGGACTCGTTCGGCGTCCAGTCGAAGATCCCGTCGTCGGTCACGACCGCGCTCGACGTAGTGTTCTCCAGCAGGAACATGGGCACGTCGTGCGCGCCGCCCGGATCGATCGTCGTGATCTGGTAGCGGATGTGCTGGTCGATCGCGGCGATCATCGGCGGATGCGACGTGATGTGCGGCGCCACGTTCGTGATCGCGATCGAGCGCGAGCGGTGGCTCGTGTGCGTGCCGTTCGAGGCCTCCACCGCCACGGTCAGCGTGCTCGGGCCGTCGGTCGTGCCCGCCGGGATCGTGATCGACGGCTCGCCCGGGTGCTCTCCGTAGGTGCCGTCGTGGTCGACGTCCCAGCTGAACGTCGTCGTGTCGCCCTCGGCATCGGTGACGCGCGTGGTGATCGTGATCGCGTCGCCCTCCGCTGCGAGAAACGGAGCATCGAAGGCGACGCGAGGCGCGCCCGGCGCGGACGCAGTGCCCGTCGAGGCCGCGACGAAGTTGCGCAGCGCACCGTTGAACGCCCCCGCCGGGCCCGATGCCGTGTTGGTCCACTCGTCGTCGATGCCCTCGAGCGCGGCGACCCACGCGATGTGACCGTCGCCGATCGAGCGGATCGACCACTGCGCGCCGTCCGCGGGCGACATCGACAAGACGATCGGCGTCGTGTCGGCGCCCAGACCGACGAGCGCTTCGTAGGAGAACTGCCCGTGATCGTCCGGTATCACGCCGCGCAGATCGATCACGCCCGTCGTCAGCTCCGTGTCGAGATCGGCGATGACCTGCGGCGCGCCGCTGAAGCTCGCGCCCGACGTGCCGCCGAGCAACGTGATGAGCTCCGCATCGCCGTAGCCCACCGCTCCGGTGCCGGTGACGAAGAGATCGCCGCCGCCCTGCGCGAACGTGGCCAGCTGGCTGAGCGCGAGCGTGTCGGTGTGCGGCGCCTGCGAT
>CAYSCF010000076.1:0-6397 GCA_964429305.1 uncultured Sandaracinaceae bacterium
CTGCGCGCTGAACGGTCGCTCGCGCGGCTCCTTTGCGAGCAGCTGTCCGAGCAGCGTCGTGATCGCGCCCGGGACGGTGAGCGCGGGCGCGACGCTCGCGAGCGACGGCGGCGCCGTGCTCCGCTGCGCCTCGAGAACCTGCTCCGTCGTGCCCGAGAAGAGCGGCTGCGCCGTGAGCATCTCGAACAAGATCGAGCCGAGCGCATAGAGATCGCTACGGAAGCTGACGAGCTTGCCCGCCGCGTGCTCGGGCGAGACATACGGTGGCTTGCCCGTGACCTCGAAGATCGCCGAGCTCGGGATGCGCGTCGCGACGCCCGAGTCGATCACACGCACGAACGGGATCGATCCGTTCGACTGTAGAATCACGTGTCCCGGCGAGAGATCGCGCTGCAGCAGACCCGCGCGATGGAGCTCGTCGAGCCCGGCCGCGAGCTGCGCCGCGATCGCCACCGCGTCCGCGACCGGAAGCGGCCCGCGTGCGATGCGCGCTGCGAGCGACTCGCCCTCGATCTTCGTGCGGAAGATCCACGGCACGTCCTCGGCGATGCCCGCCGCGATCGGTGTCGCGAGATACGGATGATTCAGCGTCGCCTGCTTCTCGAGCTCGCGCGCGAGCCGTCCACGCTCCGCCGGCGTCCACGACGCGGCTTGCGTGACGATCTTCAGAACGCCCGATCGATTCGTCGAGACTTCGGTCGTTTCATAGAGAACGCCGGAGCTTCCCGACCAGAGCTCGGAACCGATTTTGAAGCGCGCGGAGAGCGCAGACGGAATGGACGGCATGGCGGCGCGTGAGGGTAGGCCCCCATTTCCGGGGGGTCAACGCAGGCGATTGGAGACCCGAACGGGTCGAGACCTTGGGCCCGACCCGGCCGCCGGGGGCTCCGCGAATCAGGGCAATCTCGCGAGGTTTCGTCGCGTCATCACGACGTGAGAATCCTCGGCCCCGAAGTGTGCCTCCAGGCCCGCGATGGCGGGGAGAAAGAGGTACGCGCCGACTCGGTCAGCACCGTCGCCAGGTTCTACGGCCGGCCACCATGCTGGAGCATCGGCGCCGTAGAGCGCGACCTCGCATGACGAGGCGCCGCGCTCTGGGTCTCGTCGTCGACGTGCTCGAGGAGCGTCTTCCACGCTTCGCGGCTCGATCCATGGAGGGCGGGCACGAGAGCGACGAGCGCGTCGGCGGTCATCTCGACCGCGTGTCACGCGAGCGGATCCGCCGCCAGCCGCCGCCACCTCCGCCGATCGGCGAGAGGATCGCCCGCGTTTTCGCAATTTCGTTCGCGGATCGCGACGTGAACAGAGGCGCGGCATGTCCACCCGCGTCCACGCCAGCTGCCTCGTCGGGCTGACCGCGCATCCCGTCGAGGTCGAGGTCCACCTCGGCGGCGGGCTGCCGGCGCTCGATCTCGTCGGGCTGCCGGAGGCGGCGCTACGCGAGAGCCGCGTGCGCGTGAAGGCCGCGCTCGCGCAGGTCGGCTTCGCGCTGCCGCCCAAGCACGTGATCCTGAATCTCGCGCCGGCCGATCTGAAGAAGCGGGGCGCGAGCTTCGATCTCGCGATCGCGGTCGCGCTGCTCGCGGCGGGCGGCGCGTGCGCGCCCAACTTCCTCGACACCACCCTCTTCGTCGGTGAGCTCTCGTTGTCCGGCGAGCTCCGCGGTGTGCGCGGCGTGCTGCCGTTGCTCGAGGGTGCGCGGCGCATCGGCCTCACGCGCGCGGTCGTGCCGGCGGCCTGCGCGCGCGAGGCGAGCTGGGTGCGCTCGATCGACGTGCGTGTCGCGCGATCGCTGGTCGAGGTCGTCGACATGCTCGCCGGAGTCCGCGATCTGCCGCGAGCCGATGCGACCGAGATCGAGATCGAGCCCGAAGATCACGGTCCCGATCTCGCCGACGTCCACGGCCAGCCCGCCGCGCGACGCGCGCTCGAGATCGCGGCGGCGGGCGCGCACGCGCTCTTGCTCGTCGGGCCACCGGGCGCGGGCAAGACGATGCTCGCGCGCAGGCTGCCGGGAATCCTGCCTGCGCCGACGCCCGCCGAGCGCATCGAGATCGCATCGATCGCGAGCGCAGCAGGCCTGCCGATCACCGGAACGCGGCCGTTCCGTGCGCCGCATCACACGGCGAGCACGGCTGCGATCGTCGGCGGCGGCGATCCGGTCCGACCGGGCGAGGTCACGCTCGCGCACGGCGGCGTCTTGTTCCTCGACGAGCTGCCCGAGCTCGCGCGCGCGAGCGTGGAAGCGCTGCGCACGACGATGGAGCTCGGCATCGCGGCCGTCGCGCGCGTGAACGAGCGCGTCGTGATGCCCGCACGTCCGCTGCTGATCGCCGCGATGAACCCATGCCCGTGCGGCTACGCGGGGGATCGCACCCGCGAGTGCACGTGCGCGCCGTCCCGCATCGAGGCCTATCGCGCGCGCATCTCCGGCCCGATCGTCGATCGCTTCGACATGCACGTCGTGCTGCCGAAGGTGCCGATCGCGACGCTCGGTCGACCGACCAAGAGCGAGTCTTCTTCGGAGGTGCGTGCGCGCGTCGTGCGGGCGAGAGAGCGCGCGCTCGCTTCCGGCTCGATGACGCCCGACGGACGTCACGCGCTGATCGCGATCGATCGCGCGCTCGGCGATCTCAGCGCGGAGGCGCGCACGCTGATCGAGCGCGCCGGCGATCGGCTGGGCCTGAGCCTGCGCGGTCTCGGCCGCGCGCTCGCGGTGGCGCGCACCATCGCGCACCTCGACGAATCGCGCCGCGTGCAAGCGCCGCACGTCGCCGAGGCGCTCGGTTATCGGCTCCTGGATCGTCGCGCGAGCGGCGGCCCGGCGGAGGAACCGCTCGCTCGTGGTGAGCCGGCGGACGCGAATGGAAAGGGAATGCAGTCATGAGCATGAAAGAGAAGTTGAAGGCCGTCGCCGCCGCGGTGGCCACCATCGAGAAGCAGTTCGGCAAGGGCGCCATCATGGCGCTCGGCGAGGACCGGACGATCGAGCCGGTCGCCACGTTCGGCAGCGGCGCGCCGTCGCTCGACGTGGCGCTCGGCTGCGGCGGCTATCCGCGCGGTCGCGTCATCGAGGTCTTCGGGCCCGAGGCGAGCGGCAAGACGACGCTGACGTTGCACGCGATCGCCGAGTGCCAGAAGGCGGGCGGCATCGCGGCGTTCGTCGACGCCGAGCACGCGCTCGATCTGCGCTACGCGGCCTCGCTCGGCGTGCAGACGGACTCGCTGCTCGTGAGCCAGCCCGACAACGGCGAGCAGGCGCTCGACATCGTCGAGACGCTCGTGCGCAGCGGCGCGGTCGATCTCATCGTCATCGACTCGGTCGCGGCGCTCGTGCCGAAGGCCGAGATCGAGGGCGAGATGGGCGACTCGCACATGGGCCTGCAGGCGCGCTTGATGAGCCAGGCGCTCCGCAAGCTCACCGGGATCTCGCACCGCTCGGGCACGACCATCTTCTTCATCAACCAGCTGCGCATGAAGATCGGCGTCGTGTTCGGCAACCCCGAGACGACGACCGGCGGCACCGCGCTCAAGTACTACGCGAGCGTGCGGCTGGATGTGCGCCGCGTCGGCCAGGTGAAGGTCGGCGAAGAGGTCGTCGGCCATCGCACGCGCGTGAAGGTCGTGAAGAACAAGCTCGCGCCGCCGTTCCAGGTCGCCGAGATGGACGTGCGTTACGGCATCGGGTTCGACGCGGCGTCCGACCTGCTCGACCTCGCGGTCGCGCACGAGATCGTCGAGAAGAACGGCGCGTACTACTCGTACGCGGGCCAGAGCCTCGGTCAGGGACGCGAGAAGGCGCGCGCGCACCTGATCGATCAGCCGGCGTTGCGCGAGCGGATCGCGACCGCGCTGCGCGAGGTGGTCGCTCGCACGCCTGCGAAGCCCGCGCTGCCGAGCGGCGACGAGATCACGGCGTAGCGATCAGCGGCCGGCGGGGTAGTGGTTCATGTCCACCGACCCGTGGCCGAGCACGATGTCGTGGACGAGCTCCATCCCGAGGTGGAGCTCGTCCGCGTCGATCCGTCCATCGTTCACGAGCGCATCGTTGAAGCGCTGGTAGAGAATGCCGAAAGCGACGAGCGAGATCTCGCCTCGATCGCCGAGCTGCTCGAGCTGGCGCAGATCGGCCTCGTGCGTGTGCTCGAGCCCCAGCTCGATCGACGCCAGGCGGTAGACACCGACGATCTTGTGAACGCCCTGCGCCTCGCCGATCTGGAGGCAGCCGCGGCAGCTGAGCGCGAGCGCGACGCCGACGATACATAGCAGCGCGCCCGCGATCCCCAGCACCACGAGGCATCCACGCGAGCGTGGATCACGACCGCTCGGCCCCGGGCCCATCGGCGGCGGCTCGTCCGCAGTGGGCGGTCGAACCGGCGTCGGCTCGTACTTCGGAGGCGGGTTCGAGACGGGGATCGCCACGGCGGCCCGATGATGGCCGAGATCGGGCCGGGGTCGAGCGTTCGATTACTCGGCGGCCTGGCGCTCGTGCGCCGGGTGCTCACCGGGATGCAGCATGTTCAGCAGGCGATCGCCCGTCGTCGTGATCTCGTCGAGCAGAAATCGCGAGCGCGGCTCGGCACGCTCCAGCCAGCGCTCGAGCACCGCGCGTCGCTCGGGATGCTGCTGCGCCTGCTCCCACAGGATCTCCGCGACGGCCTCGTCGACGAGGATGCGGATCAACCGCTCCGCGTGGAGCATCGCGAACGCGAAGTCGCGCTTCGGGTTCCAGTTCTTGCTGAAGCGCTCGGGCCACTCCGTCAGCGGGTGATCCTGGACGGACTTGAACTTATCGCCCGCGGTGCGCAGCACGAGGTGCTGCTGGGCCTGGTGCGAGACGGCCTGCATCTTCGCGACCCGGCGCTCCAGCGGATCGCGCGCGCTCACCGATCGCCAGCGCGCCTGCGCTCCGTGCCGGAGGAACGCCTGCGGCCGCTTCATGATGGCGCCGAGCGTGTCCTTCATCGCCATCAGCGCCTGGATCTGGCTCGTGCCCTCGTAGATCGGCATGACGATCGAGTCGCGCAGGAGCTTCTCCGCGCCGTACTCGGTCGTGAAGCCGACACCGCCGTGGATCTGCAGCGCGCGACGCGAGATCTCGACCGCCTTCTCCGCGCCGAAGTACTTGAGCAGCGGCGTGACGCGGCGCGCGTTGCGCTTGTGCTTGTTCGCCGCTCGCTCGAGCGTCTTCTTCTCTTCCGGCGCGAGCGCCTCGTCGGTGCGCGTCCGCATCGTGAGCTTCTGCGCGAGCTCTTCGTGATAGGTGCCGTACACGCAGAGCGCGCGCAGCGCCTGCACGTCCGTGCGCATCTCGTCGAGGTAGTCGGCGATCATCTCGTGCTTGTCGATCGTCTTGCCCATCGACTTGCGCTGCGCCGCGTAGTCCTGCGCCAGGCGGATCGCCGCTTCACAGAGGCCGACGCACTCGAAGCCGACGCCGACGCGCGCGCCGTTCATGAGCAAGAGCATGTACTCGAAGCCCTCGCCACGTTTGCCGACGAGCTGCGCGGGAGCGCGATCGAAGCTGAGCGCCGCGGTGACCGATGCGTGATGGCCGAGCTTCTCTTCGACGCGCTCGAGCGTGACCATGCGCTTGCGCGTTCCGTCCGGCAGATCCTCGTACGTGGGCACGAGGAACATCGAGAGGCCCTTCAGGCCCGCCATGGGATCCTCTTCGTTGCCTGCTTTCTCGGTGCGCGCGATCACGAAGTGCCATTTGCCGTGGCCGCTCGTGATGAAGATCTTCTGACCGGTGACGAACCAGTCGCCTTTCTCGTCCTGCTCGCCGACGCAGCGCAGCTTGGCCATGTCGCTTCCGGCGTCGGGCTCGGTGATGTCCATGCATCCCCACGCCCGGCCCTTCACGATGTCGTCGATCATCGGGCGAAAGCGTGTCTCGAGGATCGCGCCCGTCTTCGGATCGAACTTCGTGGTGCCTTCACGCGCCGAGAACATGAGCGCGGCCGCGGCCATGCCGCCGTGGAAGCCGTGGTGCGCCATGATGGAGACGTCGGCGCGACCGAAGAGCTCGCTCAAGAGATAGTAGAGCGCCATCGGCGCGTTCAGCCCGCCGAGCTCGCGCGGTACGCAGAGCCCGTGCAGCTCGAGCTGCTTGATCTGCTCGAAGATGCCGGCCGCGCGCGGAGGAAAGCGCGCCTCGCCCTTCTCGAAGATCACGCCGCCGCGATCGATCTCGGCCGAGAACGGTGCGATCTCCGTCGCGACGAACTCGCCGACGGTCTCGGCGATCTCGCGGAAGAACGCGATGGCTTCGGCGTGCGTCTTGTAGCCGCTCGCCGACAGGCCGCCGCGCTCGCTCGCGTCGATCAGCGTGTTCCAGTCGAGCCCACCGCGCTCGAAGTAGTAGAGGAGGTCTTCGTTGTCCTTGAGGAAGCTG